>NC_011830.1:0-267500 GCF_000021925.1 Desulfitobacterium hafniense DCB-2 | reverse complement strand
TCATCGGCCCCACCTTCGACGGCTAGCTCCCTTTCGGGTTACCTCACCGGCTTCGGGTGTTGCAGACTTTCGTGGTGTGACGGGCGGTGTGTACAAGGCCCGGGAACGTATTCACCGCAGTATGCTGACCTGCGATTACTAGCGATTCCGACTTCATGTTCTCGAGTTGCAGAGAACAATCCGAACTGAGACCAGCTTTCTCGGATTGGCTTCACCTCACGGCTTCGCTTCCGTCTGTACTGGCCATTGTAGCACGTGTGTAGCCCAAGACATAAGGGGCATGATGATTTGACGTCATCCCCACCTTCCTCCGGTTTGTCACCGGCAGTCTGTCTAGAGTGCTCACCATTACGCGTTAGCAACTAAACATAGGGGTTGCGCTCGTTGCGGGACTTAACCCAACATCTCACGACACGAGCTGACGACAACCATGCACCACCTGTCTCATAGCTCCCCGAAGGGCACTCTCTGGTTTCCCAAAGATTCTATGGATGTCAAGCCTTGGTAAGGTTCTTCGCGTTGCGTCGAATTAAACCACATGCTCCACCGCTTGTGCGGGCCCCCGTCAATTCCTTTGAGTTTCAACCTTGCGGCCGTACTCCCCAGGCGGAGTGCTTAGTGTGTTAACTGCGGCACAGAAGGGGTCGATACCCTCTACACCTAGCACTCATCGTTTACGGCGTGGACTACCAGGGTATCTAATCCTGTTTGCTCCCCACGCTTTCGCGCCTCAGCGTCAGTTACAGTCCAGAAAGTCGCCTTCGCCACTGGTGTTCCTCCACATATCTACGCATTTCACCGCTACACGTGGAATTCCACTTTCCTCTCCTGTCCTCAAGATACCCAGTTTCCGATGCAGTCCCAGGGTTGAGCCCTAGGTTTTCACACCAGACTTAAGTATCCGCCTACGCGCCCTTTACGCCCAATGATTCCGGACAACGCTTGCCCCCTACGTATTACCGCGGCTGCTGGCACGTAGTTAGCCGGGGCTTCCTCCTCAGGTACCGTCATGTAAGTACATTCTTTACATACTTACCGTTCGTCCCTGAAGACAGTACTTTACAACCCGAAGGCCTTCGTCGTACACGCGGCGTTGCTCCGTCAGACTTTCGTCCATTGCGGAAGATTCCCCACTGCTGCCTCCCGTAGGAGTCTGGGCCGTGTCTCAGTCCCAGTGTGGCCGTTCACCCTCTCAGGCCGGCTACTGATCGTCGCCTTGGTAGGCCTTTACCCCACCAACTAGCTAATCAGACGCGGATCCATCTACTAACGATAGCATCTTCAGAGGCCATCTTTCCTTAATCAGTGATGCCACCGATTAAGCTTATCCGGTATTAGCCCTCGTTTCCAAGGGTTGTCCCGGTCTACTAGGTAGGTTATCCACGCGTTACTCACCCGTCCGCCACTAAGAACTCTCTAAGCAAGCTTATTGAGCTCTCCGTTCGACTTGCATGTGTTAGGCACGCCGCCAGCGTTCGTCCTGAGCCAGGATCAAACTCTCCATAAAATTTATGAAGAACATTTGATTGCTCAAATTTCTCACTCTCATTTGACGAGTCATTGGCTGTTCCTTGTTGTTTAGTTTTCAAAGACCATTTTTGTTTTGTCACTCATTTGTGACGGAATTACATCTTACCATCTCAGCTTCTCAAAGTCAACAGTTAATTTTTAATCACTTAAGCTCTGAGGGCTTTAGAGACGGTTTTTGCAATTCAGCCCCAGTGGCGACATTTATAGATTCTAGCAAAGTCACTTGGAAAAGTCAACATCTTTTTTTAGAATCTATTTTTTGAGAATTTGGCGTCGCGACTTGTCTCACGGCGCTTAGTCATAATACCATCGCGTCACTCATAATGTCAACACTATTTTTCTAATTTTTATAAGGGCCCTTTCGCTGCCAATAAATACGCCCATGGGCACTTGTTAATGTCTCCATAAATACTATCTTTTATTCAAGATAGATATCTTTAATCTATGCTCAATGCCACCTTAAGTCGAAAACGGCAGCATTATAAATCTATGCTGCCGTTAATTATCTAAAATGTCTTTGACCTAAACCAGCTTCACTAAGTAGTAATTCTTTTTCCCCCGCCGAATGACGATAAACCGACTTTCGATCTTGTCCAGCTGCGCTACCGTAAGTGTTGTATCAGTCTGCCGAATGCCATTTACATATACCGCGCCGCTCTCCATAGACTCCCGGGCTTGTCTTCTGGAGGATACGGCACCTACCTTGATCAGGGCATCCACGAGCAGCATTTCCTGATCCTCCACATCTGCTGAAGGTACGTCACTGAAGCCTTCTTCCACTTCTTTAGCAGTCAGATTGGCTATCCCGCCGGTGAACAAAGCCTGGGAAATCTTCTCCGCCCGCTCACGGGCTTCAACTCCATGAACCAGCTCGGTGACTTCCTTGGCCAGCATCCTCTGGGCATTCCGTTTTTCTGGTTGACTCTCCACTTCCTGAGCTAACCCCTGAATTTCTTCAATGGAAAGGAAGGTGAAGAAGTTAAGGTACTTCACCACATCCCGATCATCGGTATTAATCCAGAATTGATAGAACTTATAGGGTGAGGTCTTGTCCGGATCCAACCAGACCGCTCCGCCTTCTGTCTTGCCGAACTTGGTTCCATCGCTTTTAGTGACCAAGGGTACCGTCAAGCCGTGAACCTGACGATCTTCTCCCACAGACATGCGGCGAATCAAATCCGTCCCGGAGGTGATATTCCCCCACTGGTCACTGCCACCAATTTGCATCTCACAGCCATAAAGTTCATTGAGCTTGAGAAAATCATAGGACTGCAGAATCTGATAGCTAAATTCCGTAAAAGAGATCCCCCGGCTCATTCTTGACTCCACGGATTCTTTAGCAAGCATGCTTCCCAAAGAAAAGTTCTTCCCAATATCCCTCAGAAACTCAATTACATTAATAGTTCCCAGCCATTCATAATTATTGGCCATAATAGCCGGATTCCCAACTCCCTCAAAATCAAGGAAGCAACTCAGTTGCTCTTTAATACGATTAGCCCATTCCTGAACCACTTCCGTAGGATTAAGCGTCCGTTCGCTGGTTTTGCCGCTGGGATCGCCAATTAAGCCGGTACCCCCGCCCACCAGTGCAATGGGGCAATGTCCCGCAAGTTGAAAGCGTCTGAGCATTAAGACGGGCAGCAGGTGTCCAATATGTAAACTGTCCGCAGTCGGATCAAAACCACAATATAAGGTCATCGGTGATTCAAGACGCTTATACAATGCTTCTTCGTCCGTTGTTTGATAGACTAAACCTCTGGCTTTTAAATCATCGAGAATATTCATGACTTTTATTCCCCCCTAATTCTTATTATTATACTGTTTTATGACCTTCATATCAACTTGTAAAGACTGTGTCTCACATCATTTCGTTCCGCCTTTTGTTCATAATTTAAGGCCTTGGAATTGGCCTCTGCATTTGCCCCATAATATAGAGATTTTGTTAATAGCGAAAATATGTTATAACCTGACTTTTACAGATAACATAACATAAGATTCAGAACGAGTGGAATATTATCTTAGAAAAATGCGGATTTCCGCATTTTTTATACATTTATATTGATGTTGTACGATAGATATGCGACAATATACATGAGGTGATGCTTTGTGATAAGAAAAGATTCTAAAATGCGAAGCGGCGTTTTGAAGACGCATGTACGTGTTGTGGAAGGGTATCGCCCTGGGCCGGGGATGCCCACCAAACAACGTACCATCCGAAGTTTTGGTTATCTCGAAGACCAAGACGATCCCGAGGCCTTCATGGCGATGGTAGAGGAGTTCAATGCGAACTTCAAGCAAGAGGTTCCCTTACGCATTGAAGTTGCATCCAATGCGCTGATGTATAGCGAGGAAAACCGGCGACAGAACTACGGATATAAATTCCTTGAAGCTGTCTATAACCTGCTCGAAATCGATTCGTTCATCAAGAGCTATGAAACATCGCATAGGTTCCGGGGGGAGTATTCACTCAACGACATTTTCAAATTTCTGGTGCTCGCAAGAATCCTCCGCCCGGATTCGAAGCGCGCCTCCTGTCAGATGAAGGACAGCTTTTATGGGATGCGTATGAACTTCACATTGCCGGATGTTTACAGGTCACTTGACCACTTTGCCGATTTTGAGATAGAGCTGCAGCGGCATTTAAATGAGCAAGTCAAGGGGAAGATCGGTCGCGATCTTTCCTACGCATTCTATGATGTGACCAACTATTTCTTCGAGATCGACTTCCCCGATGGTGGGGATGACCTGCGCAAGAAGGGTGTGTCGAAGGAGCACCGCACCGACCCGATCGCCGCGATGGGCCTTTTCATGGATTTGAACGGACTTCCGGTCAATATGTCGATTTTCCCTGGCAATACCAGCGATTCCCTCACACTTCAGCCGACGATGAAGGAGGTCAAGGCATCCTATGAGCTGGGCAGGCTGGTGGTGGTCGCCGACAAGGGACTCAATTCTTCGAAGAATATCGACGCGATTGTGAACAATAGTGATGGCTTCGTCTTCTCTCAGATAGTCAAAGGGAAAAAAGGGCAGCGCTATCATGAAAAGCTGTTTGATGAAAGTGGGTGGATATCGAACGAGGGTGGTACATACCGATACAAGCTGTTTAACGAAGACTACGAGGGAAAGGACAAAGACGGGAAAAAAGAACTACGGACAAGGAAAGTGCTTCTCTATTGGAGCAAGCCAGAAGCCGACAGGGCTAGACGCAAGCGGGAGGAAAAGCTTGAAAAGGCGGCGTGCTCCGTCAAGAACAATGCTTATAGCATCAAAAAAGGAGTCGATGAATACACAAAAGAAACTCTCGTTGACTTGGAGAGTGGCGAGATTCTGGAAAACACGAAAAAGTTACGTAGCGTGGATTTGGAAAAGGCAGAGAAGGATGCGATGTATGACGGCTATTTTTGTATCATCACCAGTGAACTTGACTATGATGAGCGGAAAATGCGCCAGGTGTACGGTGGCCTTTGGCGGATAGAGCAGTCGTTTAGGATCATGAAAACGGATCTTTATGCCAGACCCGTCTTCGTGAGCAAGAATGAGCATATCCGTGCCCATTTCCTGATCTGCTTCGTTGCACTACTCATCATCCGAATCCTTCAGCATCGTATGGGAAGAAAGGCACTGTCAGCTGAACGGATTGCAAGAGCGTTGGGTGCCGCGACATGTCAGGTTTTGAAGGGCGGCATCATCCACCTCGATGATGTCGGCGGTGCGATCGCATTTGAAAAGGTGCGAAATAAAAAAGGCGAGCTAGTGGACACGTTGGCATTTTCGGATAAAGATGAGGTTGCTCTAGACTACAAGGTAATACAGGATGTGTTCGGTACGGATTTCTACACTATTTATTCAAGGCAAGAGGTGTTCAACAAGTTCCTGAAGAAGATATCCCTGTAGCATAACAAAATTCATATGCGCTCTGAACGTGAAAAAGCCCATAGTTTCAGTGACTACGGGCTTATCATCTTTTTTAACTGTGAAAGTCAGGACTGTGTCTCACATCATTTCGTTCCGCCTTTTGTTCATAATTTAAGGCCTTGGAATTGGCCTCTGCATTTGCCCCATAATATAGAGATTTTGTTAATAGCGAAAATATGTTATAATTCTGCTGTGACAAAGTACACTTTAAACAGTGTACTTTCATCATGTTCGTTACCCAAGTAACACGAAAGAATAACCAAATTATTTAATTCAGGAGGGACAAGATATGGCATCTCCCCCAAAAAGAACCCCATCGAAAAGGCCTCGAAAGAAGAAACGTGTTTCGAAGTTGCGGGTCTTTTTAGTGAGTTTTGGCTCCGTATTCACATTGGCTTGTATAGCCTTATTGATTTATGTTCTGTACGTTGTCGCTGGAACTCCGGATTGGCATCCCGATACCTTGACCAACCAAAAACAAACATCCTTTGTTTATGATATGGACGGGAATCAAATTGCTGAGCTCCATGCCGCGGAGAATCGCCAGATGGTGGATTCATCAGAGATTCCTCAGCTTGTGAAGGATACCTTTGTAGCTGTGGAAGACAAACGGTTTAACGATCATTTTGGTGTGGATCCCATCCGTATTGTGGGTTCCTTTATTGCTGACTTAAAAAGTCAGTCCTGGAAAGAAGGTGCCAGCACCATCACCATGCAGCTGGCCAACAATGCTTTCATTGAGAACCCCCGGGAAAAAACCCTGGTTCGCAAGCTCCAACAAGCAGCTCTGGCGATCCAATTAGAACGGGAGTACACCAAAGATGAAATCCTCACCTTCTATCTTAACCGTATCTTTTTTGGTGAATCCTCTTTCGGTATTCAAGCTGCCGCCAAGACCTATTTCGGCAAAGATCTTAAGGCCCTAAATCCTGACGAAATCGCCCTTCTTGCCGGATTACCCCAGGCTCCCAGCGGCTATAACCCTTATTATCATCCTGAAGAAGCTAAAAAACGCCGGACCATCGTCCTGGGTGTAATGAAAGACTCAGGCCTCATCACAGCCGATGAGTATGACCAATATAAAGATGCACCTTTTGAGCATGTGGAAAATGTCAAAGCCAACCGAGCCGAATCTGAAAAGCCGGTAGTCGCCGGCACCAATTATCAATATCCTTATTTCGTTGATCATGTGATCGAAGAGCTCATCAATGAGCACGGCCTTACAGAAGACCAAATCTTCAACGGCGGCTTGAGAATCTATACCACGGTGGATACAAAGATTCAGGCAGCAGCAGAGAAGGAATTTGCCAATGCCGCCAACTTCCCACAAAGTGTGGATGAAACCCTTGTTCAAGGTGCTATGACCGTTCTCGATCCCAAGACAGGTGCTATTCGAGCTTTAGTAGGCGGCCGGGATCACAACACAGCCCGGGGATTCAATCGAGCCACTCGAGCCAGCCGCCAACCCGGTTCAACCGTTAAGCCTCTGGTTGTTTATGCCCCAGCTCTTGAAAAAGGCGGCTTTTTCCCAGGCACAGTCCTGGATGATATGCCCGTTAAATATAATGCCGGCAATGGTCAAGTATGGGCTCCCGTCAACTACGATACCGAATATGCGGGCTGGCGCGGTCTCATCACCATGCGTTTTGCTGTGCAGAACTCTGTCAACGTCTACGCGGTCAAACTCATGAACCTGGTAGGTATTGAATACAGTTGGAACTTTGCCAAAAACAGTCTCGGACTTCCCCTAGAAGAAGGCGATAAAGTACTGAGCTTAGCTCTAGGAACCAATCAGATGTCCACCTTAGATATGGCTTCCGCCTATGGCGTGTTTGCCAATAACGGAGTTCGAGTAGCCCCTCATGCGATAGAAAAAGTTCAGGATGCCAACGGCAAAGAAGTCCTCGTTCCGCAAGTTACCAAGGAACGGACCATGAAGGAAACCACCGCTTACCTTATGAACAGCATGCTGCGCAGCGTCGTCACCGGCGGAACAGGAACTCGGGCTCAGATTGGCAATTGGGCTGTTGCCGGTAAGACAGGCACTACCTCTCTGGATCCGGATATTTACGGTTACCGCACCGGGAATCCGGATGCCTGGTTCGCAGGCTATACGCCCGAATATGTAGGTGTGGTCTGGATGGGCTATGACAAAGATGATGAAACCTTAACTCACTATCTTCACAAAGTTTACGGCGGCCAGTACCCTGCCCAAATCTGGAAGAATGTTATGACCGCAGCTCATGAAGGCTTGACCGTACAGACAGAATTCCAGCAGCCTTCCGGCATTGTCGGCGGTGACTTCGATACTAAATCCGGATTAATACCCAGCAGTCTGACTCCCAAGGATTTTATCCGCAGAGAAATTGCCGCTCAAGGTGATTTCCCCACCCGTGTCAGTGATGTTTGGGTAGAAAAAGAAATTGATAAAGATCACCCAGAATATCTCGCAGGCACAGGTACCGTTAATAAAGAGAAAAAAGTATTCCTGAACATCACCGGTCGTGATTCCGAGACTCCTTGGCCAAGCGACGAACAGCCTTACAAAATGCCCGAAAAAGAGTATAACGAAACGCCACCTCCCAATGAGACGACTTCCCCGCCGGCAGGGGATCCCAGTATCCCGATCCCGACCCTGGGAGCTGTGGCTTATGATGCAGCCCAGAGCTCGGTGACCATCCCTGTCGCCTACCCCGAAGGAAGCGAAGGGCTCCACCTTATCGTTTATGTAAAATTCCCTGACCATGATTTTGTTCAGCCTTTCTCCCCCGATGCCCAGCCTGGAGGATCGAATCAGATTCATATTCCATTAAGCATAGAGGGAGAACCTATCTCACCGGGTAACTATAGTTTCTGGGCATGCTTACAAAGCCCTGAAACCGGAGCAACCGGTAACCCTTCCCCAGTGGCTGTCTTAACCATTACAGACTAAAGCCCATAAAAAAGTCCGTGTGAAATTTGGTTTTCACACGGACTTTTTTATGGGCTTTTCTCATTGTTATTTGTTTGGAACTCAAAGCAACTTATGTTTAATAACGCCCATCCCTGGCTTCTGACAAAATTACTTCTTCTTAATCGCCAAGAAGTAGATTACCGCCAGAATAACGATGACTCCACCAACAACAATCCATGGGCTCATAGGCTCATGGGTTTCTGCTGGTTGTTCGGCAGGAGTCTCTGCAGGTTTCTCCGCAGGTGTTTCTGCTGGTTGTTCAGCAGGTGTTTCACCCGGGGTTTCTGCAGGTGTTTCTCCCGGAGTCTCTCCTGGGGTCTCAGCCGGTGTCTCTTCACCACCGTGAGTACCTTCTTCGTGGCATGGAGTACAGGTTTTCCCATCCGGACTCAAGTCAGGATAAGCGTTCGTGTTCGCTGCCGAACTTAAGAACAGTCCAACGGAAAGGCTTAAAAACAGCGCAAACATCAATAGGAACCGACCTTTTTTACTCATTTCTACTCACCCCCCCTAGGTAGTATAATATCATTAACAACTTGCACGAACAAGTACGTTCTTCGAATAATCCAAAAACTTTTTCCAGGCGGGTGGCGATGCCCACAATTATTTAACCACTCTTAAATCAGGATGCTCCTGCAGCTTATTATAAATTGTCTTTCGGGTTACTCCTAATTTTTCTGCTGCTGCAGTGACATTACCACCGACGGATTTGAGCACATGATCGATAATCATAGCCTCAGCCGTGTATAAGAGCCCTTGTTCTTGTTTCTTCAGACCTTTAGCCAAAACATCCTCTACCAAGCCTTTGACTTGATAGTTTTGATAAGATTCTTGGATTCTCTTAGACAAATAATCAACCTTCAGAGTCAAACCGGCTCCCATCAAAATAATAGCTCGCTCAATTGAGTGCTCCAACTCACGAACATTTCCCCGCCAGGAGTAATTCTCCAGAGCTTCCACAAACTCTTGAGCCATCTCAACCGTTTGCTCCAGACCATATTTACGAGAGAATTTGCTGATGAATTCTTTCGTTAAGAGCAAAATATCTTCCCTGCGTTGTCTCAAAGCCGGTAATTCAATGATAAAGGTACTAATGCGGAAATAGAGATCTTCCCTAAATAACCCCTTATCCGACTCTTCCAGAAGGTCCTTCTTCGTAGCCGAGATTAAGCGGATATCCACAGGAATCTCTTTGGTACTCCCCACCTTTTGAACTTTTCCTGTGGAGATAACCCGCAGAAGTTTAATTTGATCCTGGACAGGCATACTTTCTATTTCATCCAGGAACAGGGTTCCTCCAGAGGCGGCTTCGATCTTGCCTATCTTCCCCCCTTTCAAAGCTCCCGTAAAGGAACCTTCCTCATAGCCAAAAAGCTCGCTTTCCACCAGCTCCGCAGGAATAGCCCCGCAATTAATGGCAATAAAAGGCTTCTCCCGACGTGGACTGGCTGCATGAATGGCCTGGGCGAACATTTCTTTCCCTGTTCCATTTTCCCCGAAGATCAAGACCGGAACGGAGGTGCCTGCCACATTCAACCCGATGGACTTTGCTTCATTTAATTCAGCATTATTGCCTACGATATCATCAAAGCTATATAAGCCAACCGTGGTCTTAGAACCCTGAGAATTCTCCTGAAGCCGTTGGGTCAATGACTGTTTTTCTTCTACGATAAATATCTTGCTTGTTTCGAAGTCCTCATAATCTAAGCTGTTGCTGTTTATAATCAAGGTCTTGCCATCTGCTTTAATCTCCTGGCAAGCAAATATAGAAGTCCAGTCCTCCTGAGAAAAAAACTCACTAACCTTTTTTAAAGAATTCTTCCCTTTGCTTAGATTCACCAAAGTTTGAAATTTTTCATTATAGTGTATGGATTTCTTATTATTAATATAAGCTACGCCTTGAGGAAGCAAATCAATAATATCCTTGATCTTCTTTTCATGCTTCTGGGTCATCGGCAAGTAAAGGCGGTCAAAGACTTGGGCAAGATAAGTGACTAACCAAAACGCATCCTGAGTCCTTTTTATATCCTTTAAACCAATATGGATCCCTCCCATAACTTCACCTTGGTGATTGTGTATGGGAGCAGCTGTATTCACCCCGTTTTCAGCAGGCCAGTATTGATAGCTTAAGGAACTAACTAAGGCAACAGGAACATTCTCAGCTAAAGCTATGGCAGTAGCATTTGTCCCCACAGTTCTCTCCGAGCATTCTCCGATAAGATTAGCAAAGGGACTTCCTAGATCATCATAGATATGTTTGGTTAAGCTCTCTTTTGCTGAAAAGGTAAAGGTAAACCCCTGATAATCGATCAGTTCGAGAGCCTGTTTAATAAAAAAGTTGTAGCGCTCCAAACACTCTATAAAACGGCTAAGCTCTTTGCTTTTGGACTTATCTATTGGGTGATGGCAAGGTTTTTCAAAGGGATCCACTCCGTACCGCTGACTCCGTACCCATGAATTATAAACCACTTTGGGAACAATGCCTGGATCCACGGGTTTGCCCTCCATAAAAAGCTCCCGCTGATCTCTGCATTTCTCCAGATAGGCTTTTTCTGTTCCTTGGCTTATCCTTTGCAAAAGTTCATGAACATGCATGGGACTCCCTCCATTCAACATGTACGGTGAAGCAAGCGCATATATTCTTGAGCCAACTTTCACAACTATTAAGGCGGCTCGGATCCCTTTTAAAAATGCTATTCTTTTTTGATTATACTATCTGGGCATTAAGAAAACCATAGAAATATCGTTTGCCGCAAGGGTAGACCCCATGTCTTCAAGCCACACAACATGGGGTATCCCCCTGTCTTCTCTATTGAATCTATAATTAAGTCTTATTTCCCAGCGATATGTTTTCCGGCAATATAACCAAAAGTACCGGCTGAGGCAATTCCGCCTGTATAAACTTCTCTGAAAATACCTGCGCAGGGCGGGCAGGCATAGAGATTGGGAATCGGGGTTCTCTGGACATCAAGAACCTGAGCATTTTCGTTGATGGCAACCCCACCGAAGGTATGGTAGATATTCGCGGTTACAGGTACAGCATAGAAAGGACCTTGGGCGATCTTATTATGATTGAGCACCCTGGGAACTTCAAGACTGTCCGTAGTACCGCTATCAATGGCCTTATTGTATTCGTTGACTGTTTTCAAAAAGGCCCCCTTATGCATACCATGGATTTCCTGGCACTTTGCAGCCAACTCCTCAAGAGTTGCAGCTTCTACAACCTTACCCCCCTGATCCATATACATCTTAAGAATCGCTTCCGACCCCGCCGCCTTGTCATAGATGGCCTTGTCCCCAATCATAAAGGCCATCGCTCTTTTTTGCTTTAACACTTCTTGAGGGAGTCTGGCGTATTTGGCTTCGATGGGAGATGTCTCATCTGCAAAACGTTTACCTTGAAGATTGACCAGAATACCTGTGGTCTCATCAGGGAAAAGAAAGTTGACCCACATGGGAACGGCAGGACGCCCGCCGCCGATGCCCGGCAGGCTTTGTGGATCACCGGCGCGCTTTTCCTCATAGAGCTCCGGCTCATCTTCCACCGCCGGTCCTGGAACAATACCGGAAAAAGTCCCGGAGAAGGTCGAAAAGCTTCCCTGAGTCATAGCTCCAACCCCTTGGGCCATCAGCATTCCGCTGCCCGTATTATAAGGAGTCCCCATGTTTCGGGCCACATCCCCATTAGGTCCAATATACTTAGCCATCAATCCTTTATTGGATTGGAACCCACCCGTAGCTAAAATAACGGAACCAGCCTTAATGAAGATGGCCTTGGATTCACCCTTCTTAATGGCTTGAACACCGCAAACCATACCGGCTTCATCAATGACAAGGCGCAAAACCCGTGTCTGGGTCATGATTGTACCGCCCTTACCTGTGACAAAGTTCGCTAAAGCATCAAAATAGGCTTTATGCCTAAGATATCCCGCTTCACCGGAGCCTAAGCCGTAGTCATTATTGAACCCCTTGCCGCCCGGATGCTTTTTAAGAGGGATACCATTCTTCTCCAGCCAAGGAAGGTATACTTGTCTAAAGGTTTCTACATACTTTTTCGCAAGTACAGGATCATGCAGATCTTCAGTATGCTCTTTGTATTTTTCCCATGTATCTAGACCCCAGGAATGGATGGTACCGCCCGAATATGCGGAGCCACCGCCGAGAAAGGCACTGATTTCGCAGAGGATGACCTTTTTGCCTTCTTCTACGGCAGCCGCGGCTGCACTTAACCCACCATTACCGCCACCGACGACGACGACATCCGTTTCCTGATCCCATGCTTCGGGAGCTGACGCTGGGGCAACCGCCTCGGTATTATTGCAGCCCACTAAAAAACTGGATCCAGCCACAACAGCGGCACCTGCAGCGGCTCGTTTAATAAAATCTCTTCTGTTAATGGTCATTCCGATTCCCTCCTAAAATTTAATAGGATTACTTAATCGTGGTCATTAACTTGTTTTCCTTTTGCGCTCCTTTGGTATCATTGCCATTGTCTTTTCAGGCCTTATCGGTTTATTCCCGATTTCCCTCCCCTCTTGATGTTTTGTCGAAATTTCTAAACTCGGAAGAGCAAGACTGAGCAACTTTTTATAATGCAAAAACCATGCCAACTCTCTTTTTAATACAACTTGTTCAAAATAGTACTTAAACAAAGCTTTGGGGAGCTTTATGTGAATGTCTGACTCATGATCAGCTTGTGAAAAAATTACACAAGCCGATCTATGAGTATTTTGGGAACAGTTACTTGTTGTATTAAGAATTAATGCTTGTCATTTGTCATTCAAATGGTGCACCGGTGCAACATTTGGGTAAAAAAGAAGAACCGGTCTTCCCGGTTCTTCTTCTCTTCTTGCTCTATTCCTTGCTTTCAACTGGCTCTTCTTTCTTGCTCTCAGCCGGCTCTTCTTTTTTACTTTCGGCAATTTCCTTTTTCTTTTTCTTGCCATCATCGTCAGAGAGATCTGTGGCATCTTTAAACTCTTTGATACCTTTGCCTAAGCCCTTGCCCAGTTCAGGGAGCTTCCCAGGTCCAAAAAGAATCAGAGCAATAACCAAGGCAATAACTGCAACAGTAGGAGTAATCATAGCAAATGTTACCATATCGTCACCTCAAGTCAAATTTTCATATACATGCATTATATACATATCCGGCATGAAAAATCCAGAAAAAGTTCTATTATTTTAATTCCACGACAGTTACGCCAAGATCCCCTTCCCCATGCTGTCCTAAGCGGAAAGATTTGACATGGTGATGACCGCGCAGGAATTCATGAATCCCCTGTCTTAAAGCCCCTGTCCCTTTGCCATGAATGACATAGACCTGGCCGACTCCCGTCAGTACGGCGTCATCCAGATATTTATCCAATTCATAGCCGGCCTCTTCCACCATCATCCCCCGTAGATCGATTTCCGTACGGATGGTTTCGGCTTTTTTCATCCCGACTTTCCCCTGTCCGCCTACGGATCGAGTGGGTTTGGCCGCTTTCTCTTCCTGGATCAGCCGAATTTCACTCAGAGGAACATTCAACTTAATCACTCCTGCCTGGACAAAAACCTCTCCAGAATCATTGGGCAGCTTAAGGACCTGCCCTTTTTGCCGGAGCTTAGTCATATATACCATCTGCCCCAGTTTAATCTCTTGAGGCTCCACTCCATGAGGAGTTCTCAGCGGGGTATCCTGATCTCCCACTTTATTGGACAATTTACGAATCCCCTGGCGGGTTTTTTCAATAGCTTGTTGATCTTTTCGCTCCTCTTTAAGAGCAAGCTTCAACTCATCAATAAGCCTCTCCGCTTCTCTCCTTGCCTCCCGGACAATCTCTGTGGCCTGATCCCTAGCCTTGGCCATAAGTTCCTGATAGTCATCCTCCAGCTTTTGAGATTTCTCCTTCAGTCCGAGACTTTCCTTCTCAATGGCCTGCCGTTCCTCACGGGCCCGGCGTTTTTCCAAATCAATCTCCCGTTGAGTATCCTCAAGGTTTTCGATTAAATCGGCCACCTGCATTTCCCGCTCCGTAACAAAGGTTCGCGCCCGATCCAAGACCCCTTCCGGCAGTCCCAGCCGTCCGGCGATATAAAAGGCATTGCTTTTGCCGGGAATACCGATCAGCAGGCGATAGGTAGGTCTTAAGGTCTCCGAATCAAATTCTACAGAAGCATTTTCTACCCGGGTCGTATTGTAGGCAAAATTCTTTAACGCTCCATAATGGGTGGTAGCCACAATTCTCGCTCCCCGTTCATGAAGCTCAGCAATGATCGCCATAGCCAGAGCTGAACCTTCCGTAGGGTCAGTGCCCGCTCCCACTTCATCAAGGAGGATCAGGGAACGCCAATCGGCTTTTTCCACAATCTCCACAATGTTTTTCATATGACCGCTAAAGGTACTTAAGGACTGTTCCACACTCTGCTCATCCCCGATATCAGCAAAGATCTGAGTAAAGACCCCTACCCGGGAGTCCGACTCGGCAGGGATATGCAAACCGCACTGAGCCATAGCCGCCAAAAGTCCAATGGTTTTCAAAGCCACCGTTTTCCCGCCGGTATTGGGGCCAGTGACCACCACCGTATCGAAGCGAGTCCCCAATTGGATGGTTAAGGGCACCACCTTTCCTGTAAGAAGAGGGTGCCGCGCCTGGACAAGGCTTATCTCCTGCTTTTCGGTAAGAATCGGCGCTCCTGCATTCATCTCTTCACTGAGCCGTGCTTTAGCCAGGATGAAATCCACCCGAGCCAGGGCCTCGTGAGCATCGGCTATGGCCTCTGCCTCCCCTTCCACACGGGCTGAGAGGAGTAAAAGGATTCGCTGAACCTCCCTTTGTTCCTTAAGGACCACTTCCCGCAGCTCATTTCCCAAGTTGACCACAGCCATGGGCTCAATATAAAGGGTCGCTCCACTGGCCGATTGATCATGGACGATACCTTGAAATGATTGGCGGTATTCCTGTTTGACCGGGACCACATAGCGTTCCGAGCGCTGAGTAACAATAGGATCCTGAAGAATCTTTTGGTAGGCGGGGTTGCGAATGATGCCATCTAAGGTTTCCCTGATTCTGGTCTGCAGGCGGGAGATGCTCCGACGCAAATCCGCTAAAACAGAGGACGCTTGATCCGCTACCTGACCATCCTCCGTAATACAGCGGGTAATCTCCTCCTCAATACCCTTGGGCAGAATAACCTGTTCCATGATCCCCTTAAGATGAGGAACCTCCGCCTTGCCTTCTTGCAGGCCTTGCTTTACGATGCGGGCTGCTTTTAAAGTGTCCCGAATCTGCAGCAGCTCATCGGTCGTTAAGGTCCCTCCCTTTAAGCACCGCTCCACTAAAGGCCGGATTTCCCGGGCTCCCCGCACCGAAAAAAGCGGATTAATCCTTAGTATATCCTTGCCCTCACCGGTTTCCTCCAAAGCCTCCCGCACCAAATCCAAATGTGAGTGGGGTTCCAATTGCTCTGCCAATTCCCGGGCCCGCGGCATAATGCACTGATTGGCAAGACGTTCTAAGATTTTATCAAAATCGAGTTTCCTGATCACCCGTTCATTGAGTACCATATTCTACGGTATTCCTCCTTCTTTAACAATGCCTGACTTAAAGCACTCCTCTAAAATAATGTCCTTTGGTAAACCCTTCCGGGAAACGCTCTGCCAAGTATCCATTGACCTTTTCGGCCTGCTCCTCTGAGATGCGCTCCCCTGCAAGTGCCCTCTCCCAACCTTCAAGAAAGACTCGTACCGTATCGCGAATCTGGACAGGATTGGCCCGATCCAGCTGCAAACGAATCCGTTGAACACCCATTTTGGCAATGCTCCCCAATTCCTTGTAAAGATTCAAGCGCTTCACATTATAAAGATGCATCCGACAATCCAAATCTGTTTCGATGGGGAAGTCATAGTTGAGCCGATCTCTCAAATAATGGGGTTCCTTCACACAGGGCGCCGTACATTTTGTTCCTTTTTTGCCTCCCAATGTGGCACCTACAGGGCAATACTCACTGACCATCATCTCCAGCTCCCCAAAGGCAAAGACTTCTGTCTTGGGCCAACGGGCCAGAGGCTCAATCTGGCTATGTTCAAGCTCTGTAGACAGGGTCACCCCTTGGGCCCCTAAACGGAATAGATGGGCCACCGCGGCCTCATTAAAGATGTTGACAGGGTAATCCACCTCAAAAGGCCAGTCCGGATCGATATCCTTCACCATTTCCAGCTCTCCCAAGTTCGCGACCATGATCCAGGGACGATCCTCCCAGGCCTTTACCTTAAGCAAAGCCTCATACCACCAAGCACTTTGCTCTTCGTTTAAAATCCGCGGCAGGCGCAAAAGGCAGTTTGCTCCCTGTTCTTTGCAAAGCCTTACACCGGCCCGGATGTCCTCCCAACTCATCCCCTTGCGGGAACGCCAACGCTCCCCACCCAGAGCAATTCGCCTTGCCCCAGCCTTTAAAGCCGCCTTTACTCCCTCCAGATCGCTGACGGCAACAGTCAAGCGCCTTGCTGCTAAAGAAGCAGCTTTGCTATGACTTCCGGGCAGCGGCTCTTTATGTTGCTGAGCTTGCTGAACCTGCTCCTCTTGCTCAAGCTTAAGGCGATTTTGCCATTCCTTCAGGCGCTGCTTATATTCCCCTCTGGTAACTTTTTCTTGCTGGAAAGACTTATGGAGCAAGCCTTCAACTACAAGCCTTCTCATCTCATTGAGTTCACTGACCGGAAGCATAAGTCCTTCCTCCACCTCCAGGTCCAACTCTTCCAACCAAAAAGGTGTTGTACCCAGACGATTTAGCTGTTGGAAGGCGTACTCCTGAGTTAAGGGGCGCTTCATAGCCTGCTGAGCCGGGGTAGCTGAATCTACCCGGACATGTTTGTCCTGATCCCAAGCCTCTAAGGCCATAAGCTCTCCGATGGAGCCGGATAGGCGCATTTTCAAAGGGCGCTTGCGCCGCTCCTTACCCTCCTGGAAACTCTGGCGGGCTTTTTCCATCAATTGCTCATCATGAGTTTTAAATACCCGATCTCCGGGGTGGGATTTGCCCGCAAACTCGATCTGAACGATATCTCCCGGCTTCCCTTCCTCGCTCTCCCTCTTGCCTTGCCAAACCTTCTGGACCGTGATCCCTTCCCGGCCCCGGCTTGTCCAGACCTCAATTCCATCACCGGGTCTGAGATACGCCTCCAGTTTAATCTCCAGCTGATTGCCCCTATTCTGAACAATCCTGCCCAGACGAATCCCTCTATTGTTGGGGCGGGCATAGCTCATCAACTCCGCTCCAGGGTGACTATGGAAATAAGCCCGAGAAAAATCCCGGTTAAAAATCTGTAAAAGTTCGGTCTTTTCTTCCCCTGTCACCGCTGACCCAGCGTTTACGCCATTTTCTTGGGAAAGCACGTGATCCAGAGCACGACGATAAATACGAGTGACCGTAGCCACATACTCCGGCCTTTTCATCCGTCCTTCCACTTTCAAGGAGTAGACCCCACACTCTTTTAAAGTATGAATCTCCTCCACAAAGTTCAAATCCCGCGGACTTAGGAGGTGATTGCCTAGGTTAGCCTCAGCCAGCAGATCTTTTCTCTCTTCATTCATCAGTTGGTAGGTCAGCCGGCAAGGTTGAGCGCATCTTCCCCGGTTGCCGCTTCGGCCCCCGATATAACTGGACATCAAGCATTGCCCCGAGTAGCAAATACACAAGGCCCCATGGACAAACACCTCTATCTCCAGAGCTGTTTTGGCAGAAATGGTTTTCATCTGCTCAACCGACACTTCCCGGGCCAGGACCACTCGTTGAAAGCCCAGTCTTTCTACATGACGAACACCCCAGGTTGTATTGATGGTCATCTGGGTACTGGCATGGCGCTCCATCTCCGGCAAAACGCTCCGGATCATTGACCCTACGCCAATATCCTGAAGGATCAGGGCATCCACCCCAATCTCGTATAAGCTGTAAATATAATCGTAAAGCTCAGGAAACTCCTGATCGGCAATCAAAATATTCACCGTCACATAAACCTTCGTCTCCCGCTCATGGGCATACTGCACCACCTGCCGCAACTCATCCAGGCCAAAATTAGCGGCACTGGCCCGGGCATTAAAGCTCTTTCCCCCCAGATACACCGCATCGGCCCCATTCTCTACAGCAGCTTTAAAAGACTCATAACTCCCCGCCGGAGCTAAGAGCTCCATAGAAGATAACTCCGCATCCTTAATGTGTGACATTCTACAATTCCCTCGTTCCTAATATCATCCTCACGATCCCCGGCGTCACATCCTCCAGCCGCTCCCACTGTGGCCATTCCAACGGCTTGCTGGACCAGCCCAGAGCAGGAACCGGATTCTGAGTATGGCCTTTAACGCGAAAATCCTCAATATTCCCATGATCGCTGGTTAAAAGCCAGGTCACATCCTCATGACGAACTACAGACATAAAACCCCCGATAAACCCATCAATCTGCTCAATTAAAGCCACCGCTTTTTCCCAATCCTGTTTATGGCCGCGCACATCCGTCTGGAAGAATTCATACAGAGTAAAATCATAGTCCAAAGCCAGGCGGCCCAGGTTTTTCCCTGCTTCATAAGAAGTTATTAGCGGTATATCTGCTTCTTGTTCCAGCTCCCTGAGGATCTCATTGGTCATATCCTGATAGACCCCTTTTCCCTGCAATAGATCCTCGATCCGGCGTAAAGGCACCCCACCAGCCAGGGCGGATAAGGTAGAAGCAGTATGCCTCCTCTTCCCGGAAGCTATCATCTCATCATAATGACTGGTAAAAGTATTGGCAAAAGTCACCTTCTTACCTTGATCTGCTAACTGTTTAAAGATAGACTTTTCTTTTATAATCTCCGCCAGTTTTTCATTGGGATAGGCATTCAGATGAAAGCCCAGTGCCTTGGCACCGTTAACCCCCGTCCACAAAGTCGTCTGACCTGTAGCACTTTGAGGAATTCCGGTCACATCCAAGGAGGCATCCAAGGGTATAAGGATTAGCTGCTCAGATTCTATCCGACGCTCCTGTCCCCACAGATAATGTCCTCCCAACAATTCATCTATGTAAGGGGTATGGGCAGCCATAATAGGATTATCCCGGTCTCCGCCTAACCCAAATCCATCAAGAAATATCATCACAAAATGCATCAAGCCACCCTCTCTCTATATCCCTACTTTAACAAGCCTTTTCCAGGTCATATCTCTACTTCATGGCAGTTTTCTCTTGGCTTTAGCTAACAGCCCTTCAGCAAGCTATACCAAGCAAAAATACATCTATAAATTCCTAAAAAATAAACACTATATAAGCATTATACACTCTTTTTAGTGTATCCAAAAATCACTGAAAAAGCCAGATTCCCCTCTGTATTATTGAAGCTAAGCCGCCCCTTCACTGCTGAAGAATGCGGCTGGGTTCTTTCCAGAACAAAGTAATGATCACCCCAAGAATCATAACTGCTACAGAAAAATAAAAGGGATAATCAATGTCTACATCGAACAGCATTCCCCCGATGATCGGACCAAAAATATTCCCCAGGCTGGTGAACATAGAGTTCATGCCCCCAACAAAGCCCTGCTCATTCCCGGCAATTTTTGAGAGGTAAGATGTTACCGCAGGCCGGAACAGATCAAAGCCAATAAAGGCCAGAGTCGTTACCACCAGGATCCATACATAGGAATGAACAGCGGTCAATAAGAAAATAAGGATCCCAGATAGAATCAGGCTATAGCGAATCAACTTGATTTCACCCCAGCGCCGGGCAAGCCGCTCAAAAAGCAGGACCTGGATCAAAGCTCCCAGCAAAGCACCTGCGGTAATAACAAAAGCAATTTCCTTGGGAGTAAAGAAAAACTTGCCATCGACGAAAAGGGCGAAGAAGGACTCAAAAGCCGATAAACCGAAGGAGGCAATCAGGATCAAGGCGAAGGCAATAAAGTACATAGGAGCCAGCATGCGCTTAATGCTCGTCTTAAGCTTTGGAACCTCTTCTTCAGCGGCTTCATTGGAGCGATCCGGCTCCTTCAGGAAAATGATGGACAGTATTGCAGCGACAGCACCGAGGGCTCCGGCAAAGAAAAAAGGGGTACGTGTACCAAAATCCGCCAAAAAACCACCGATACCCGGCCCGATAATAAACCCTGTGTTGATGGCAGCCGACATATATCCCAGTGCCTTAGGCCGTGTTTCCAATGTTGTGATATCCGCAATAAAAGCTGTCACAGCCGGCATGATTAAAGCCGAGCTCACACCCCCCAAGATCCGGGCCAGGAACAGAACTTCGATTTCTTGTCCTAAACCAAAAAGCACTTCAGAGAATCCAAAAAGAAACAACCCTGTCACCAGAACCTTTTTCCGGCCTATTTTATCCGCCGCTTTACCGGCAAAAGGTGAACAGATAAGCTGGGCTATGGCAAAAGCAGCAGTCAAATAGCCCACTACCGTGCCGTTCACCCCTAATTCTCTCATCAGCGTCGGCAGGACAGGGATAACAAGGCCGATCCCTAAAAAGGCAATAAAGATATTCATAAGCAATAATGCTAAAACGGTCTTCTGCTCATTCATGCTGTATCTTTCTCCTCAATAATTACATGCAGAAAATCTCTGCCCATGCTCAATAATATAAACCCTCCAGCAACTAGAGGGTCAATAAGAACTTTTACTATTTTTCAATTGTCTTTCCTTAAAGCAATTGTACCTTTAATTCAACCATGAATTCTTCTTCCTTGTGCTGAGAGTACCTTGTTGGCGTGAACAGATCATAAACATGATCGGCTACAGGAAGTTCCTTACTGCGAATATAATGGTATAGCCGCTGATAATGCTCTATATACCGATCAGGATGATACTGAAAAGCAATGCCTATAAAGCGGCTTTCCGAAATCAGGCGGATATTCCTCCTATAGGCAGGATGACTGTTCAACCGATCGGTCATTAATGGGGTGAATATATGAGTACATCGAACTTCATCCATCGAATTATAGTCGAGAAGAGGGTATATGCAGCCGTAATGGCTGCTTATTCTACTGCCTTCCGCTTCCACCAACTTAATCAGTTCACCGTAACAATCATTAGGAATAGATTGGGGAGCATAATTTTCGACAGGCAATGTGAATATCTGCAGATCTTCGGTTTTCTCAAAAACATCCGTAGCCAAGGCCGTCTTCATTTGCTGTTGGAGCTGCTTCTTCGTTTGCTGCAGATTCTTATGGATTTCCTGCAGCCCTTGTATTTTGCCCTCGATAACATCCTCCTGATGCTCAAGGAAGCAAAAGAGCTCAGCCGGAGTATAATTCAAAACGGTTTTTATGTCTGTCAGTGGGGTGCCGATGTATTTAAGGGATTTAATCATATCCAATATATACAATTGAGATTCCTTGTAATAACGGTAACTAGTCAATGTGTCCACATGAGCCGGTTTGTATAAATCAATCTGATCATAATAGCGCAAGGTTGGGATCGAAATATTCGAGAGTTTGGCTACTTGACCAATGGAATAATACTGCTCTTTCATTGCTCCTCCGCTGTTGGATCGTACCTTATCAGGTGAGATCTAGGCTCTTTCTAATCAATGCATCCTTTTTAGTGTATCCAAAAACCATCCAAAACGCCAGCTCTCCGTGAATATTAAAAGCCGGGATGCCCTCACTGGCTAACTTTTTTAGCAAGCTGAGAGTTCAGTACATCTTTGGCAATCGCCATAAATTCCTCATCCATGACGGAAAACGGCCTGCCTTTCCGGCGAATAAAACCAACATGGAATTGAATCGGCTCTTTGAGCGGAATTCCTGTCAGACTGGACTTATGGAAAAACGACTCCAGATAATCCGTGGTTAAACCGATGGCGATATTTTTATTTACCATATCCCGATACATGTCAACATTGGTTGTCTGAAGAATGACGCTCAGATTTTTGACGGTACGACCAAAGAATAAGTCCTTACCGACTTCCTCACTATTATAATCGGAGGCAAAAAGGCAGATGGGGTATTGGGCTATTTCCTCAAAACTGAGGGCAGGAAGCTTGGCCAGGGGAGAAGTTTCCGAGACGAGGACCTGCAGATGACAACTATGAATCGGTTCAAAATCAAATTTTTGCTTGAACTGCTCCGTAGTATAATGTTCTGTCAAGCCCACCAGCCCAATTCCATCCACTTCCGAAGGATCGGAAAGGGTTTGCAAAAGAAGGGTCAGGTTCTGTTCTTTGGTAGCCAGTTTGATTTTGGATTGCTTGTGCAGTTTTTTCAATATCCTGGGCAGGAACGTGTTGGCCATAAAGGGATCGATATAGAGAAATAATCTTGCTTTATAAGAAGGAGTTTTGTCTTTCTGAAAAGACTGCAATTCTTCCTGCAACTCCTGGTATTGCTTCACGAAATCTCTGGCCCTGACCAGAACGCACTCTCCTGCCGCAGTGAAGGTAACCCGGTTCCTGTGATTGTGGAGTATTTTCACATCCAGTTCCTTTTCCAGCTGCTGAATTGAATAACTGATTCCCTGCTGAGACATAAAGAAATATTTCGCTGTCTGGGTGATGGAACCGGTCTCAGCCAGGCTGATGAGGTATTCCATTTGTTCAAGACGCATTGTACAACGCCCCTATACTTGTAATTTCTATCACAAAATTTTCTTAAAGGCGGCCTAAGGATTCTTTGTTGGAATTTCCGGATTCCCTCCGAGATAATACAAGCATACTCGATTCTTATAATGGCATCAACAAATCAAATGAGGAGGAGAAAACATGGAAAACATGAACCGAAGAAATTTCTTGAAAAAGGCAACCGTTGGTGCGGCTGCTCTAGCCGGAGCAAGTATGCTGACGGCCTGCGGCACCCCTGAAACCGTTAAACCCAACTCCGATGCTTCCCCTGCCGGCAGAAGCTGGGATTATGAAGTGGATGCTGTGGTGGTCGGCGGCGGACACGGCGGCCTCTGCGCAGCAGCTACAGCAGCGGAAAGAGGGAAAAAGGTACTGCTGGTGGAGATCAGCGGCATTGTCGGCGGCGGCTCGGCTTGGTCCGGCGGGATTCTCCATACCTTCGGCACCCAAACCTATGAAGAATATATGGAGTACAGCGAAGGGCTTCATGATCCTGTCCTGGGCAAGCTCTTCTTTGAAACCTTTAAGGGAGAATTCATGCCCTGGGTTCAAAATACGGTAGGCGCGCCTGTCTATATCATGGGCCCCCAGGCCGGGCCCAACGGACGCCCTCAGGATAAGGTACCCAACTCCATTGGTGACAAAGAGTGGAAGATGGGAACAAAGGAAGACAAAGGCTATGCCGGTCTGCGGAATTATTTTAAGGCCATTGAGGACTATGTAAAAGCCAAAGGCGGTACCGTCCTGCTGAAAACAAGAGGTCTTAACCTGATCACGGACGGCGAAAAAGTCGTAGGCTTAAAGATCGTCACCCAAGGGGAAGAACCGAAATATGTCAAAGCAGGCGCAGTTATTCTGGCCACCGGAAACTTCTTCGCCAACAAAGGTTTGCTGACCCAGTTTGTAGGGCCTTATGCCTACAGAACCAAAGTCATGGGCGTCCCTTACGCAACAGGAGACGGTCTAAGGATGGGCCAGGGAGTCGGAGCCATGCTTAGTGAAGGCCTAAGCACCTGGTCGGGAACCCTGGTCTGTGTCACCCATAATAACGCAGTTACGGATGATCCGGCAGCTTATGAAAAAATAATCGAAACCGATCCCAACAGCATGGCCGGTATCAATAAAGGACGGCCTAATCCTCCCTGGTTCGGAACCGGCACAGTCCTGCCGGAATTGGTTCCCGCTATCGTCGTTAATCTCAACGGCAAGCGCTTTAAGGATGAAGCCCATCCTATCGACTCCAAATATCCCCGCCTCACCGATGCGGTTCTCGTTCAGCCTGAAGGGATGGCCTTTGTCATCGGCGACCAGGCCATGTATGACGCCAACCCCAGCACAAGCGCTATGATGAAAATTATTAAGGACGAAGGCGTAAAAGTAATCGAAGGGGCCACTTTGGAGGAATTTGCCGCGAATATGGAAAAGGCCGGTGTCTATAAGGCCAACTTGTTGAAAACCATCCGAGAGTACAATGCAGCTATTGATAAGGGGACGACCATGGAACTGGAAGTACCCAGAGAATATAACCTGAATAAAATCAGCACCCCGCCCTTCTATGGCGTACCGGTCACAGGACAAATCTATTGCAACTTCGGCGGATTGGCTATCAATGAAAACGTACAGGTCCTTGATCACCAGAAGCAGCCTATCCCAGGCCTCTATGCCGTTCCTCCGGCAGCCGGCGGCGTTATGAGAAGCATCTATACCGGAAGTATCGCTCTGGCCGGCACCTTTGGCTGGCTGGCGGGAAAACAAATATAAATTTGGCGCTTAGAGCAATCAGAGGGGTAAGATAAATGAACAAAAAAACAAGCAGATTTCTCTTGCTTATGACCTTATTCTTAGGACTTTCCTTGGGGATTTTCTTCAATGCCGCCACCACCAACGCCTATCCGGATATGAGTGAAGACGGTGTAACCTGTACTCCCTGCCATGAGGAAGGGGAACATGGCGGCTCCGGCGAACCGGCCACTGAGCCGGAGCCAGCGCCACCAGCTCCGGCACCTGTGCAGCCGACTCCGTCACCCCAAGAACCTGCACAGGAATCCCCGCAGGTTGCCAAGGAGCAGCCGGATTCTGCGGATACAACAGGTGCGGTGAGTCCGGCGTTAATCGTCGGTGTTGTTGTTCTTCTATTGCTTGCGGTATATCTCTTCGCCTTTAAGAAACACAAATAAGCGACAGTGATTTGACATGAAGAAGAATCAGCAGGTCTGGTTCTTCTTCTTTTTTGTTCTTCAGGCTCCCTTTTCAGGGCAAAAAAAGCGTAACTCTTTAAAATTACGCTTTCATGAGGTACCAGACCCTTTGCCAGGTCCTTTTAATGCTGACAGCTGTGCTCGTGTTCATGGCAAGAGTCTCCAGAGTCTTCCAATGTCCCTTCAAGCCATTGCTGTGCTACCGATTTAACTTCTCCTGAACATCCCCGTATTACGGAAATGCCCGAGTTGCTCAGTACCCTAACGGCACCCTCACCCATATTGCCGGCTAACATGAGTGTTACACCCATTTCAGCAAGTGTTTGGGCAATGTTGGATTTACAGCCACATCCCACGGGAGAAGAGACTGTTTCTTGATCCACCAGTTCTTTCTTTCCTTCATCGACAGAGAACACTGTGAAATACTCACAATGGCCAAAGTGGTCATCAATCCTGTTCTGGCGAGAGGGCAAGGCTATTTTCATACATTCCTACCTCCATGTACTTCAACTGAGAGCAAGATAAGTCATTATTGACATATGCCCTTTATAGGAAATAATATCTTAGTTTCAGGCATATGTCAATAACCCTTGCCCAGGGTATCTACCCAGCCAAAAAGGGGACTGTCGCGCCAGTCCCCTTTCTCTCTGATCTCCTTATTCTTCTTGCGCTTCAATGAGCTGCATGAGAGTTTCTTGTTCTTCCTTGATTTTTTCCAACTCGTCGGCTAGATTCAGCGCGGCCAGAATGGCGATTTGATGAATGGCTAAGCGCGGTGTCCGTTGGGCAATGAGACGCATCTTTTTATCTACTTCACGGGCAACCTTCAGGATATGCTCCGGGCTTTCCTGTCCGCGAATCACATGTTTTTCCCCAAATATCTCAACAATGACCTTTTCATTTTCTTCAGCCATATGACACCCCCCAGATACTATACTATTTTCTCCAGGCAGCTCCAAATTCCTTTTCAATCCCTTCAAGAACTTGCTGATTTAAGGCATTGACCTCTTCGTCCTTCAGAGTTCGATCCAAGGCTTGATACTTCAGCGCAAAAGCCAGGCTCTTACGATCTTCGGGAATAGGTTTGCCGGTATAGACATCGAAGATATTCACCTGAACCAAAAGCGTTCCTCCCAGCTCCTTAATCCGTTTCATAACATCCTGGGCGGAGACCTCCAGCGGTACCACTACAGCCAAATCCCGCTGCATCGCCGGAAACTTCGGTATGGAGAAAGCTCGAATGGTCCGGTTGCCGGCCTCCAGCATGGGAGCCACAGCCAGTTCAAAAATCAAGGCCCTTTCCAGTTCCCACTCTTTGCCTAAAGCAGGATGAATTTCGCCCATCAGACCGATCTTTACCCCGTTGAGGTAGATATCTGCGGAACGCCCCGGATGGGTGAGCTCCTGATTATTGGGCAGCCGATAGTCGAACTCCAGACCAAACTCACGAGCCACTTCCTCCAGAATCCCTTTCACTGTATAGAAATCATACTCCGTTACCGGGGTCAGCCAATGGCGGGAGGATTTGCCCCAGATCACCCCGGCCAAATGCAGCTCCTCTTGAGGAAGCCTGACCAAGGGGCGCTCCTTGCTCTTATAAATACTGCCCATCTCGAAGAGCCGAATATCCAGGTTCCTGCGGGAGATATTCCGGGCGGCAATCTCCATAATGCTAGGAAGCAAAGCAGTCCGCATCACACTTAACTCTTCCCGCAGCGGATTCAGCAACGGAATAGCCTGATCCATATCCCCAAACTGGCGATCGGCATCGGGGCGGGTGAAGGAATAGGTCATGACCTCATTCAGACCCAAACCAACCAGAAGATGGCGGAGCGTACGCTTAAATTCCTGCTCAGGAGTTCTCCGTCCCTGAGTCTGATCTCCTTGGGGCAAGGTCGTGGGAATCCGATCATAGCCTGTCAAACGGGCCACTTCTTCAATTAAATCTTCTTCAATAGTAATATCGGAACGATAGGTAGGAATCTGAACTTCATATCCCCTATCCTTTTCTTGATAAGGAAAACGCAAGCGTTTGAGAACCCCGGTAATCTCTTCCTCAGTAAGAGCCGTTCCCAGAAGGGAATTGGTCTTTTCCACAGTAAGGGAAACCGCCGCAGGCTCTGGGAGCTGCCCCGCTTGTTCGACAAACCCTACCGGTTTTCCGGCTCCCAGCTGGATAACCAACTCAGCTACACGGCCCAGGGTCGCCGCTACACCATGTGGATTAACCCCTTTTTCAAAACGATTGGATGCCTCTGAGCGCAGTCCCAAACGACGGCTGGTGCGGCGAATGCTGACACTGGAAAAATGAGCCGATTCCACGAAGATCCTTTTGGTGGAGTCGGTGATTTCACTGTTTAAGCCACCCATGACCCCTGCCAAACCAAGGGCTTTCTCGTCATCAGCAATGAGCAGCATTTCCGGATCAAGCTCCCGCTCTATATCATCAAGGGTCACCAGCTTCTCTCCAGCACGGGCCCGGCGAACGTGGACAGCGCCGGCGATGGCATCCCGATCAAACGCATGCAAAGGCTGTCCCATCTCCAGCATAATGTAGTTGGTAATATCCACAATATTGCTGATCGGGCGCACTCCTGCTGCTTTAAGACGTTTCTGCATCCACTCCGGAGAAGGCTCAATGTTGACATCTTCTACGACTAAGCCGGCATAGCGCTGGCACAGACCCGGATCATCCAGAACAATCCTGGCCTTAGGATCCCCTGGGTAATCCGGGCCTTGGGACCCCTCCGCCCATGCAGGCAGATGCAGTGCTTCCCCGGTCAAAGAAGCAACCTCCCGCGCCACATTCACCATACCCAAACAATCGGGACGGTTGGGATAGAGTTCCAGATCCAGGACGCAATCCCCTTCGCCAAGAACGGTATCCATGGTTGCCCCTAAGGGAGTCTCCTTCTCTAAGATAAGAATGCCGCCTTCACTGCGCGGGTCCCCTAAGCCGGAGTCCAAATGAAGCTCCTCAGTGGAACAGAGCATCCCTGAAGATTCCACTCCCCGCAGCTTCGAGACTTCGATATGAACTCCGTTGGGCAGCGTGGTTCCCGGCAAAGCCACCGGAATCCGATCCCCGACCAGCAGATTCTGAGCTCCTGTAACGATGGTCGTGGACCTGTCTCCCAGGTTCACTTCGCAGATCCACAGCTTATCCGCATTAGGATGATGTTCCATGCGGGTGATTTCGCCGACCACGACTGCCTCCAGCCCTTGATTCAGATACTCAACGCCACCGACCTCAATCCCGCCCCGGGTTAAGCTTTCCGCTAAATCCTCAGCAGTCTGAGCGATATCTACATATTCCCGTAACCATTCCAAACTGACCTTCATACCCCTGCCTCCTTAAAACTGCTGCAAAAAGCGCAAGTCGTTATCGAATAAAAGCCGCATATCTTCAATGCCGTACTTCAGCATGGCGATCCGTTCTACACCCATACCAAAAGCAAAGCCTGTTAATTCTTTGGAGTCATAGCCGCCCATTTCCAGAACCCTGGGATGAACCATACCGGAGCCCAGAATCTCAATCCAGCCGGTGCCTTTACAGATCCGGCAGCCGGCTCCGCCGCAAAGCATGCAGGATACATCCACCTCGGCACTGGGTTCAGTGAAGGGGAAGAAACTGGGACGCAAGCGAATCTCCCGGGACTCCCCAAACATCATTCTTGAGAAGCTTAAGAGGATTCCTTTAAGATCCGACATACGAATCCCCCGATCCACCATCAATCCTTCCACTTGATGGAACATCGGCGAGTGGGTGGCATCATCATCATTCCGATAGACTTTACCCGGACAGATGATCTTCACCGGAAGTTGAGGCCGCTGCTTCTCCATCGTTCGTATCTGAACCGGTGAAGTCTGAGTCCGTAAAAGGATCTCTTCCGTTATATAGAAAGAGTCCTGCATTTCCCGGGCAGGATGATCCTTAGGCAGGTTCAATGCCTCAAAATTATAATAATCACTCTCAATCTCCGGACCTTCAGCAATCTGGAAGCCCATCCCTAAAAAAATCTCTTCGATTTCTTCGATGACCTTGGTCAAAGGATGCTGATGTCCCCGGGGCAGACTTACTCCAGGCAGACTAATATCCAGCTTTTCCTCTTCCAGCTGTTTCAGCATAGCCGCTTGGGACAGCTCTTCCTCACGACGAACCCAGGCCGCTTCCAAGATATCCCGCGTTTCATTGACCACCTGACCAAAAATCGGCCGCTCTTCCGGGCTTAAGCCGCCCATCTTCCGCAATTGAGCGGTGAGGGAGCCTTTTTTGCCGAGAACCTTAACCTTCAGCTCCTGCAGTGCTTCCAAAGTCGAGACCTGCTGAAGCTCTGCCAGTGTTTCTTCTTGAATACGATGAACTTCCTGTTTCAACGAAAACCCTCCTAAGTTAAGATTTAACCTTTGACTTAATCCATCCTATATAAAAACAAAAATTCTCATCCCTATAAAAGGGACGAGAAATAACTCCCGCGGTACCACCCTGGTTCAGCTCAATGATGAGCCGCAGCTTCCTTCTCCGCTAACGGTGGAGACCGGGTTTACCTAATTCTTAGTTCAGCAAACCACTCACAGGGGAAATTTAACACCTCCGGCATCAGCCGGAACTGAGGACTCCTCTTGGTTAAGCTTTCAGTCTTAGGCTTAACCTCCCTGAAAAAGAAAAGCTCCTTTTAACCTGATCATTGCATTTTCTTATTCATTGCCAGATTGTTGTTCAGAGTGTACTGCCTATACAGCAAGTAGGCATTTGGGGAACCGGTTGCCTCAAAAATCTTCCATAACCACTCTGCGGGTGACATGGTTAAGCCCACCTTTCGGCCTGGATTCTTAAACCTGTTCATTGAAATTATAGCACCACCCGCGGCCGTTTACAAGAAAACCTGGTCCAAAAGCCGCTATTTTCAAGTTGTTGAGGTCATTCTGCGCCTTACTTCATAAAGAATAATTCCTGTTGCCATCGCCACATTGAGAGATTCCACCTGATGGCTCATCGGGATAGTAATCCGCTTCACCCCAGGGCCCTGAAAGGCGGCGGAAGGTCCGTTTCCCTCATTGCCCACAACCAAAGCCATCGGCTGCGCAAAATGAGTCTCATAAAGATCCGTTCCCTCAACATCGCCGACAAAAACAGGAATCTTATGGCTCCGGCACACCTTAAGAATCTCCTCCGGCTGGCAATGGGTGACTATGTTCAGAGAAAAGATCGCTCCCATGGTGCTCCTCAGCACCTTAAGATTATAGAGATCCACGGTTCCTTCCGTCAGACAGACTTGAGTTACCCCTGCAGCCAAGGCCGTCCTCAGTATCGTTCCGCAGTTGCCGGGATCCTGAACTCCATCCAGGATCAACAGCATGGGTATGGCACTCCTGCCCGCCGGATTAACTATTTCTATAAAATCATCCCAGGTCCACCTGGACTGCTTAACAACGGCCAGAATTCCCTGAGGATTTTCCGTATCGCTCATTTTGCGAAGCACCCGTTCATCCACTTCGATAACCGGTACCCCTTTAACTTTCAGGGCCTCCGCCAGCTGCGGCCATGATTCATTTTTGCATTCAGAGCAAAAGAACACCTTTGTCAAATGAGCACCCCGGGCAAGGCCCTCTTCCACAAAGCGCCAGCCTTCGATCAGAAACTCACCGTTCTCCTCACGGAACTTCCGCTTATGGAGATTGACCACATATTTGACTTGCTCATTCTGCAAGGAGGTCAGCATATCATCACCCCAAACCCCTATGTAAAAAGGGTGCCTCAGCACCCTTTGATGTATTCTTTACTTCGCACTCACTTGAGCTTTCGCTACATTGACTAATTCGGTGAAAGCTGCTGCATCATTGATAGCCAGATCAGCCAACATTTTACGGTTGACGGATACTCCGGCTATTTTCAGGCCGTTCATCATCCGGCTGTAGCTTAATCCGTTCAGACGGGCAGCTGCATTGATACGAGCGATCCATAATTTACGGAAATCACCTTTTTTATCTCTGCGGTGAGCATAGGCATAAGCCAAGGACTTCATGACTTGCTCATTAGCCGGACGGTAGAGCTTGCTCTTTGCTCCACGGAACCCTTTAGCAAGCTTTAATACTTTTTTATGACGTTGATGCTTCGTTACCCCTCTTTTTACACGGGCCATAGCGAAGACCTCCTTACATGTTAATCTCTGTCATCTTCTCATCTCTTATCTGCCCGGCTCATGCCGAACAAAGCTTGTCTCACAATGCGCCCCGACCCTGCCAATCTTATAGATAAGCAACTAAGCGGGCAATGCGTTTAGCATCGGTTTTGTGCATAACAGTACCTTTGCGCAGATTACGCTTACGCTTTGGAGATTTCTTCTCCAGGATATGGCTTGTAAAAGCATGATGACGAACAATTTTACCCGTACCTGTTTTCTTAAAACGTTTCGCAGCTCCGCGGTGAGTTTTCATTTTTGGCATTGGGATATCCCCCTCTCGTGTTAGTCGTGTTTCACAGGCGCTAAAATCATAATCATATTGCGTCCTTCAAGCTTGGGATCACGCTCTATATTAGCCTCAGCTTTACAAAACTCAGCTAGACGCAGGCATAAAGTTCTTCCCAGTTCCGGATGGGTAACCTCCCGACCACGGAACATAATCGTGACCTTAACCTTATCCCCATCATTTAAAAAGCGTTGGGCATTGCGTGCTTTGGTTTCGAAGTCATGGTCCTCAATATTAGGGCGAAGCTTAACTTCTTTGATTTCCATGGTCTTCTGTTTTTTACGGGCCTCTTTATCCCGTTTGGCCTGCTCATACTTGTACTTACCATAATCCATGATCTTACAAACAGGCGGCTTAGCAGTTGGCGCAATTTCCACTAAATCCAGAGATTTCTCAGCAGCAATCCGTTGAGCATCTCTAAGCTGGACAATCCCCAATTGCTCTCCCTCTTCCCCGACAAGACGAACTTCCCGGGCCCGGATTTCGTCGTTAATCCGTAAATCCTTGCTAATAACGAACCACCTCCAAAAAAAATCACACAAAAAAGACGGGCAGAGTTCCACCCGTCTTCCATACAAATCATGAGCAAGCACAGCGGCTCAGGACCCGAAGATACCTCATCGACTCAAGCCATGAGGTGAGAAGCGGATGGCTTCTACTTGAACATTAACATTATATTGGGTTCTGAGGTGATTGTCAAATATAATTTATTCTGCCATGATATTCTGATAAATACTGTTCAGTCCCGGTTCTTCCAAACGCAGATCAAGTACTTTCAGCATCCCATCCATTACAGCTGTTATGACTTGGGTCTTCTTGTCTTTTGGACAATCAATGCTTACAGTTTTTTCTTCAAGCTGAAATGTTTTAATTCGCTTTCCCACGAGTATTTCCTCTAAATCAACCGGAATCACAGCAAGATCTATTTTTATTTTCGTGGGCAGACCCAACCTATCCTGTAATTCTGCCAAGCTGCCTTGAGCAATCATTTCCCCGCGATTCATAATACCAATCCGCTGGGCCAGTTCTTCCACATCATTAAGATTATGTGAGGAAAATAAGATGGTTGTCCCTTCCTTGTTCCAGTTCCGAATCATTGCCTTTAATTCCAGGATGCCGATAGGATCCAACCCGGTTGTGGGTTCATCCAATACAAGCAAATCGGGCTTGTGGATAATAGCCTGGGCCAAGCCTAATCTCTGCTGCATTCCTTTGGAGAAAGTCCCCACTCTCCGGTGTTCTGCTTCCCTTAACCCAACTTGTTCCAACACCTCTTCACATCGTTTCCTGGTGATCCCTTTTAATTTGGCGTAAAACGATATCGTCTCCCATGCCGTTAAATTATCATAAAAATTCATTCTCTCCGGCAAATAACCTACCCTTTTCTTAATCTCCTTATTCTTGGCATCATAATTTAACCCCTCAATTTCGATCATCCCGGCGGAGGCTTTTACTAACCCTAGAATCATTTTTATTAATGTTGATTTTCCGGCCCCATTGTGCCCCAACAAGGCATAGATTTCCCCTTTTTCCACTGTTAAGTTAATATCCTTAACGGCTTGAAACGGACCATAAAACTTCTGGGCATATTTCACTTCTAAAGTATTGATAACTTCCATAGGATCCCCTCCTAATAATCCTGTTTGCGGCCGAACAAAATTGCCGCAATCAGGAGAGGTATGATCATCCAAATCAGAAGGGCTCCATATAATAAAAGTTCCCCCGATCCCTGAGTGAGCATCCTCGTCAAAGCGACCAGCGTAGGTCCAAAGGTTTCTTCACCGCCAAGCTGCAAAATGACCAGTACACGTACCATATCGGCCGGATTAGCCAGCAGAAGCAGCAGCAATAAGGGGATAATAACAGATACATTGGATAAGCCCGCCACCCCTATAGCTAAAAAATCATAAACTAAAATCATTAAAAACCAAATAAAAATCCCCAAACCGATCCCCTGAGCTCTTCGCGAGACGATGACAGAAATGAGTATAGCGATACTGAGGAATACCATGGCTAAAATCATAGATAAGCTTACAAACATCAGATAATCCGTAATATTGATGGACCCTGTTTTCCAGGCGATCACGACTCCCGCCCCACCAAAGCCAACCAGAATAGAAGCAATTAAAGCCAGGGCTAAACCGCCGAACTTGCCGATAATGACTTCAGCTTTATCAATGGGCTGGGTGAGGAGAACGTGAAGGGAGCCGGCTTCCTTTTCACCGGCTACCGTCGCCGAGCCCATCACAAGCGCAATCAAGGGCAGCAAATACAGCACCAGATTCAAAAGGCTGGCCGTGACCCGGTTAAATCCCTGCTGCCCACCAACCCCAAGACTGGACAAACCAAAAAAAGAAACCAGAAGGGCGATTAAAGCAAAAACCACGGTAAATGTACCCAACCATTTACTGCGTATGGATTCCAATAGTTCCTTTTCTGCTATGGTCACTACATTGATCAGCTGCATCTAATTTCCCCTCTCTTCCCGCATTTCTCCTGTATCCAGGTCCTGGACATTAAAATCTTCCTGATTAAATTCTATATCCAAGCCGATGGTTAAGGGCTCTGTCAGAACCTGTTCCCAGGTCAGCTGTTTCCCTCCCACCTCTTGGGCAAATTTCCGGGCCGTCTCCTCGGCTGCAAAGGCTACGATTCCAAAACTCATAGGAGTATCGATCCGGCCTTGTACATAAAAGGCCTCCTGGGCCTGGATCCATTCCATGTTCTGGAAATCTTTGACATAAGTGGCTAAAATACTATCCTGTGCCCCCGCTTCCAATCTTCGCATAAAGATCGACATACATCCTATATCATCAAAAATCTCAACTTGCCCCTGACTGTCAATAATCTGGGCCGCAAAATGCTCATCAATGACACTCATCCTGCAGACGGGGCAAATATCAATAGTAGGGTCAATTTCCCGGGGAGTCCCGGCAGCGTCTCCTGACGAACATCCTGTAAGGAATAAACACCAGAGAGAAAGCAAAACCACCATTATCTTGCGACTCATTTTTGGCCTCCTCTCAAATAATTCTCCACCCGTTTAATGCCCTGGGAACTCACCCCAAAGGCCCGGGCGGTTATCATCCCTGCTATGAGGAGCATAAGCAGGGAATAAGCACCAAAGACCTTATTGGAAACCTGATTCTTCTCGATGTGAAACTGCCCATTAATCTCTATCGCCACCGGCTTGATTAAAGGATATGCATCTTCAGCTTTAGGGATTTCTATAACCGGAAACATGTTTTCGGCAAACTCCAAAGCTTTAGCAGCGGGACTGTTTAAGAAAAGACGCACAGCAGGCGCTTTATTCATTAAATAAGTAAAAATATCTCCTGTCAGATAGGGCGTATCACCTATCCCGTTCTGATCCAGATCGAATCCCCGATAGTCATTCCAATAGTTGCCCGTCCCCTCCTCATAGAACACATTCCCCTCCCCAATCCTCCCTGCCCGGAAAGCGATCTGCTCCATATTGTCCATAAAATTATTTTCTGTAAATGTATTGAATCCCGAACTGGAAATCAGATCGATGCCGATATCGTTGGCGGCTACCAAATTATTGCGGAAGATATTGTGGTAGGACACATCGAAGAGCGCCCCCCTGGTATTGCCGAAAAAAACATTCCCCTCGGCCAGACAGTCGTTGCAATTGGAAAACAGCACTCCGAAAGAGCGGTGACCACGGTTATAGGCGAAAACATTCTCACGGAAGGTTATTCTTTTGGAGTACATGGGGGCCGCTCCGGCCACATTATTGGTCGCAATATTTCCCTCAAAGTAATTATCATCAGAATACATATAGTGAATGGCGTAGCGCACCCCATCAATATGGTTATACAAAAGCCGATTATCGTGAGCATAGTTGAAGTAGATGCCATCCCTGGTATCCGTAATCTCATTATTCTCGATCAAATTATGGGATGCTGCAAAAAGATGAATTCCGTCACCGCTCTCCCCTTCAAAACTAGGCAAAATGTCATAGGTGCCGGCCTCCCCAGCCTCGTCTTTTTTTGATGCTTGCAGCTTATTTTTGGCAGGTCTGCCGATAATCGTATTATTGCGGAGCGTATTATGAGGAGATTTCAGCAGATACATCCCAAAGAGATTATTGGTCAGCTTGTTATCTTCAATGACATTGCCGGCGGAATAGAGCTTGATCCCCGCATCGGAGTCCTGCAATCTTTTGCCGCTGCCCATGACTTGAAACCCTTTAAAGGTCACTCCATCCCCTTTAATGCTGACCACATCTCCTTCACCTCCCCCATCAAGAATCGGCATACCAATTCCGATGAGGGATACCGCCTTATCGATCACAATCTTTCCCACGTAGGTCCCGCTATAAACATGAATAGTATCCCCGGGAGCAGCCCTTGCCAGGGCAGATTGAATACTCTCCGCCGAGCCGCCTCCTTGAACTTCCAGGGTAGCGGCATGAGCTGATAACGGAATGATCCACAGGAAAAGAAACAGACTCAGCCAAAAGCAGCGCCTATTCTTTTTGCTTTTCATGTTCCTTAAACCTCCAAGCAGCCAGCAGCATCAGGATAATGCTCAGTCCCAGCAAATATCCGCCTGAATTAAATCCTGTGTAGGTAATAAAATTGGCAAGCTTATTGGTGCCGATAATCGGCGGGGTGAAGGGATCGATCTTAATTGCCGCCATGGGATCCAGCTGGGTTCCATAATCCCGCAGCCAGCGCCATAGGTCATACACCCCGATCATGCCTCCCACAGCACCCAGACCGGCGGTCAGCCAGGCAAGCCACCTTTTTTTCACCAGGGCGGTAATAAGAGCCAGGCCAATGATCACATAGGCAACTTTAGTAATAACCTGAAATTCCGGGAAATCTTCTTCGCTGATCCACTTCATGCCGATATAGTGATTAATATTATTGATAATATCGATGCGGCCATCCAGTTTGTCCGGATAGACAATCACGGACAAACCCTCCGGATATTGGGGTGCCACCAAGTCTAAATGCCACCAAGGCAAAAAGAGAGAGGCTAAGAGAATTAAGCCGGCAGCACCAAACATGATTCTCCCGATGAGATTAAGGTTTCCCTTGAAAAGCTTTCTTACAAAATCCATGGTTAACCGCCTTTCCTATCGATTAGGGGGGGAGGGATCCCTGAGCAAGGATCCCTCTCGATTCTTCTATAAAGCCCTGGAGAGCTTTATAGGCCTTTTGGTTTGACAATAAACCAGCCCTGCATTTCCTGATGGAGGGCCGAGCAGAAGTTGGTGCAATAGAAAGGATAGACTCCCGCTTTATCGGCGACAAATTCAAATTTTATCGTCTCACCCGGTTGTGCTTCCGCATTAAGGTCATACAGACAAATACCAAAGCCATGGGTGATATCCTCATCGAAATCCGTATTGGTTAAATACCAGGTCACATGATCCCCTTCATTGACCTCCACATGATCCGGGTAATAGCGGCTGCGGAAGCCCATTTGATAGACTGTGACATTGTTGCCATCCCGTTCAATGCGGGCATTTTCTTTCTCATAGACAGCACCCGGCTGACTGGGATCCTTCTCAAAAACTTCCCAGGTCGTAATCTTATCGGCTTTAATCATCTGAGCGAAGTGAGGCTCAGGATCTGTGGGAACATCCATTAAGATTTTCATCTTATCCGTGGTTAAATCAATCAGCTGGGCGCTTTCGGGATGGGATGGCCCAACGGACAAGAACTTATCCTTGGCCAGCTTATTTAAGGAGACCAGATACTTGCCGTCCGGAGAGACAGTGTCTCCCTCAGCAGCACACAGATGACCCGGGCAATAATGTACCGGAGTAACGTCGACAACCTCAAAGGTGTCCAGACTCCATTTGGCAATAGTACTGTCGATGAATAAGGTGGTATAGGCATAACCGTTGCCGTCAAATTGAGTATGCAATGGTCCTAAGCCCACCGGCACTTCCGCCACTCTTACTTTCTCGTAATTGACAACCGGGAAACCTCGTTCCTCGCCCTGGAAGTCTTTGTTGTCAATGCATTCCTTGAATTTCTCAAAGCTGAATACGGTAGCTACCGGAGCCACTTTTCCGTTAGCAATAAAATACTTTCCATCCGGTGTGACATCCACACCATGGGGGCTCTTCATAGCCGGGACCAAGTAGACGGAGCCCGGTACATCCAGGGGATCAATCATTTTGACGCCATCAACTATTTTGTATTTTCCTTCATTGGCCGCCTGTTCAAGCATTTTCCAATTTAAAGCGACCACATAATCCATTTCCCGCTGGGAGGCATTGACCTCCAGCAGCTCATAGGCCTCCTCAGTATTATAGGTCGTCAGAAAGGCCCAGCCCTCACTGTCCAGCTTACCGGCATCCGATAAATCGAAGGACCAGGGGGGCATCAGCACTTCCCACCCCACGCTCATCTCACCATTATTGGGGTCGATAGCTACTGCTGCTAAAACACAATTATAATCTTTTGATAAATTCTCAATGGGAGAATAGGTCCCATAGGGTATCGGTCCGGCAAAGCGGGACCCCAGCATAAAGTATTCGGAGTTAGGTGTCATAAATACAGCGCTGTGGGGTCCATAAATATTAGGAATATCCAAAATTTGACTAGTCCTGAAGGAATCCAGATCGATCCGGGCGGCCCTGCTGTTGGCATTATCATTGACAAAAAGCCAGCGCCCGTCATAATCTCCCTTGGTCTCGCTCAAAGCAGGATGATGGACATCCCCCCAGCTCCATTCGCCAAGCATTTCCTTGGATTCCGTCGTCCAGCCATACCCCACGGCGGACTCGGGGGTAAATACCGGAATTGTTCTAATCCGCCGCATGGATGGCACACCATAGACGAAGACATTACCGGAATGGCCCCCTGAGGCAAACATATAATACTCATCCAGCTGACCGGGTGGCACATAGGTTTTCAGAGCCGCCTGCACCACATCGTCAGGCACTCCGTCCACAGATATATTTTTCCCGCCGAAGGCAGCAGCCGCCTCCGCCTCGGGATTAAGCTGGGCGGATAAGTAAACAGCTATGACCAGGCCAACCAGCAGCCCTGCCAGGGACAATACAATCTTCTTAAACAGTCCTTTTTCCACTTGCTAAAAACCTCCCTATACATTTGCATTATTATATTGCCGATATCGCTCTTTACTCCGGGTTATTGGTATTTTCCGTACTTTCATTCTCCTCACCGGCTGGTTGCTGGGCCGTCTCTCCGCCGGCTGCCGTTAATAATTCGAGAACCTGATTTTTTTCATCATCTGTAATATCCATTCTGACAAACATCTCAGCCATTGTCCCTTCCGGTTCTTGTAAAAACTCAGCGAGGGTCTTTCCAAAACGATCCGGCACATCCCCATACGCCTTGGTAAGATCGGGACCGGTCACACCGCCGGCTATTCCGTAATAACTGACTTCATGACACTGGGTGCAGCCTTTTTTTAGAAAGAGCTCTCCTTCTCTGGCTGTTCCTGAGGCACCGCTGGGCTCGCTGCTTTGAGTCCCTGCAGACTGCTGAGGCTGCAAACCTGATGCATAAACCAGCTTAGCCTCACGATCATCCGGCAGCACATAATGGGGTGCTGCAATTACACTCCCTGTGATCCCTACCAAGAAACCCATCCCCAGCCAGATGCAAAAAATTGAAAGCAAGTGAAACGATGGATTATTCCGCCCGTTTCCCGTCATTGATTCACCCCCAAACGCGTCCAACTCCTAATCCACAATAAAGAAAATCTGACAGTGTCAAAAATGCAAGGCAATATACGTTAAAACCACCATTAGGATCAGTACGATCTCCGCTCCGATAATAACCCATGGCCTTTCTTCAGGCCGGCGGGATGTACTTTTATCCAGCCATGGCAATAAGATGACGCCTACAACCAGAAGGGCCGGAATCAGCAAGCCCAAAAGCTGAGGGACAATCTTTAACAGACCAAAAAGCCACATAAAATACCAATCCGGTTCAATATGGGCAGGGGTCATGACAGGATTGGCCGGCGGCCCCAAGTCCTTGGGGATTACTCCAGCCAGAAAGAAAACAACGCCAAGAATACCAAGGGCTACACTCACTTCAGTGGTTAAATGGTTTGGAAAAAAGGGTACCGTATCCTTATCCAATTCCTTTTTATTGATGTCCATTATCATCACCTCCTACAGTGGACCGGAAATCCCCTGTTTACGAATCATTAAAAAGTGCGCAATCAGCAACACTATGACAACCACCGGCAGTACTACGATATGGATAATAAAGAACCTCATCAGGGTATGGTCCGTAATCTTGGTTCCGGCCTGGCCCAGCAACAAGAGCTGATCACCGACGATAGGAATTGACCCCAATATCTTGGTGCCGATAATTGCCGCCCAGTAACCCACCTGATCCAGCGGCAAAAGATAGCCTGTGAAACAGAATAAAATGACTAAAAGCAGCAGGAGCACACCCACTACCCAATTGAACTGACGAGGCGGCTTGTAGGCGCCGGTAAACACAACCCGCAAGAAATGCAGAACCACCATAATCAGCATCAGGTTAGCCGCAATGTTATGAACCGAACGCAAAGCTTTGCCCATGAAAACTTCATCATTGATAAACATCACGCTCTGATAGGCGCCTTCCATGGTCGGGTTATAGTAAACCGCCAGCACGATACCTGTAACAACCTGAACCAAGAACAACAGAAAGGAGATCCCGCCAAAACAGAATATGAAATTACGGGCATGCCTGGGGACAGGATGTTCAGCGATTTCCTTAAACATGTCTTTTACTCCGACCTCTTTAGGTTCAATCGCCACGCTAAACAACCTCCCTTTGCACCATGACATAACCATCTTCCACCCAGGCCCTTAAACGGGTTAAAGGTTTGGGCGGCGGTCCCTCCAGAACATTCCCGTCTTCATCGAATATGCCGCCATGACAAGGGCATTCAAAGCGTTTCTCCGCCTCATTCCACATTACCGTGCAGCCGAGATGGGTGCAGACCCTGGAAAAGGCCCGATATTCATTGCCTTTTTTGAAGATCATAGCGGGAAGGCCATCATAGATGATTTCTTTGGGCTTCTCCAAAAGTTCATCTTCCTTGAGAATTGCCATTCGCGGAGGAAGGGGCCTTAAGGCCTCGGGGGGACTGATCATCTTTCCTACTGCAACTGCGGGGGTTCCCACACTCAAAACCAAGGGTACCCCGGTCATGATGCCGAGGAATTTGCGTCTTGATATTTCCCCTTTATTGTTGTTCTCCATTTTCCATACCCCCTTTACGGTCCAGAATCAAAACTCTCCATGTATAAACTGAAAAAGCGGCTGCAAAGCAAATTAACCCCATAAAAATGGCTACCCAATAGGCGTTTCCTGCTGCCCAGCTCCTGGCGATCATGAAGACCAGAGTTATGGCCGCCCATATTCCCAGTGCCAAAACCACAAAACCTTCCTTATCCCCTTCTTCATTAAAAAAACTCATACTTTAATCCCCCATTCCTCCTTAGAACCCTACTTTATCTGGGGTAAGCTTCCTCCAAATACTGAAGAATCTCTGCTTCCTCTTCCTCTTGCATGAAAGCCCCATAGCCCTTCATCAAGCCAATAATTTCCGGCCAAGTGGAAGAACCTTGATAATTCTGCACAGTATCCACGGTATGGCAGGCTGTGCAGGTCGACTGAAAGGTAAGATATCCTGCTTGCCCTGCGGCCTCTGCTTTTTCCGGAAGAGGAACAGCATAGGATGCAAAAAGAGCAAATCCCATTACCAAACCAACGACAACCATATTGAGCCCTAAAGCCTTGCTTAATTTTCCGGTGACCAACCCCCGCAAATGATTCAACCTCCTTTGTCCATCCTCTAAGAGGAGCAAATTTCCTTGATCAAGCCTTAATGTCTTTAGAAGGCGAAACAGGGAGCTTTTCCTGGAAGACCGCAACCAACCCATCAATTATTGTCAAACTTCCCAGGACATAGAGAACTCTGGCGGTGGTATGGCACTCCATCGGGTTCATGCAGACGCCAATTCCCAGATTTGTAGGCAGGATAATTACAGCACACCCCAAAATCATCAGCACACCACCCAAGGCTTTTTGAGCGGGAATGGATGTGTTGAACAGATAGATCAAGGAGACCAAAACAACGACTATGCCTAAAAACACCTCCCCTTGGCCTGTATAATGGCAGCGCATATGGGTCATCTTGCCTGAGGTTAGTTCCAACAATCGTTGACAAACCGGGGCAAGCTGGAACGGAGTCAAGGCGGTCAATAGACCCAGCGCCGCCCCCAAACCGCCAATAACCTTAGTTACTTTTCCGTTCAAAAGTTTAACCTCCATTCATTTAACCTCACCATCACTTGGATAGCGCCTATCCTGAGCTATAAACGGCTCCCTTTCCCAAAATCTTTTCCTGTAACTGCCCCTGACTTAAGCTATAAACCCGTCCGGCATAAACCGCTAATTGCGGATCGTGAGTAGCAACCACAACAATCTTCTTTTTTCCGGCCTGCTCCCCCAGCCACTTTCCCACAAAGTCCTTTTTCTCCTCATCAAGTTCCGCCGTGGGTTCATCAGCCAGAATCACCTCCGGGTCATTAGCCAAAGCCCTGGCCATAGCCACCCGGCGCCTCTGGCCGCCGCTTAACTGATAAGGTAAAAAATCAGCCCGTTCCGTCAACTCCAGCTGTTCCAGCAAAAGCTCAACCGTTTTCTTTTCCGTCCTGCCATCCCTTGCTTTCCCTCCCTGAATCCAGAAAGGAAGCATGATATTTTCCTTGACGGTCAAGGTGGGAAGCAGATAGCACGCCTGGAACATGAAGCCCATCTTCCGATTTCTCAATTCGGCTAACTCTTTTTCCCCATAGTGGAGGAGGGAACGCCCGTCTATATCCACCTGTCCTTCCGAGGGTCTTAACAGGCAACCCAGGATAAACAACAGCGTACTCTTGCCACAACCTGACGGCCCATAGAGCACGAGAGAATCCCCGCTCCTCATAGTTAAGTCAATGTTTCTTAGGGGGGTAACCTGATCTCCCGTCCCATCCCGGTAGTAGTGTGTAATGTTTTTTAACGATATTTCCATAGTACCCCCTACCTCAGCTCTCCTTCAGTTAGAGCGGTTACGGGATCCAAGCGTGACGAACTTCTGGCCGGCCAGAAGGCGGCTAAACAGCAGATGAGAAGAACAAAAGCGATAATCCCCAAGCCAGCGGCACAAAGCTGAGCCGCCCCAGGCAGCATGAAGGGGAAGGAGCTGTGCTTGCTCAGGGACTTTGCCAGATAAAGAACCAAGCCATATCCAGCCAGGCATCCCATGACTGCAGCCGCCAGTCCGCTGCAAAGGGTTTCCAGCATGACCAGCTTAAATAGGTTCCCTCTTTCCGTTCCCAGTGCCCGCAACAGAGCCAATTCCTGCTGTCTCTCCAGTACCAGGGAGGAATAGCGTGACGCCAGGGAGGCCATGGTAATGCCGCAAATAATGACCACCAGCAAACGCAGAATTTCTTTAATCACGAGCAATTCTTCTTTAAGTTCGGAAAATAATTTCCCTGCTGCCACGCTTTTAATTCCACTGATCCTATCGATAGCTTTGGCAACTTGATTCGGATCAGCCCCATCTTTTGTTTTAATCAATACCGACGAAACCAACTGTTCCGGGCTCCCGGCCTCCTGCCAATATTCCTGTAAATAGGGACTTTTTCCGGCCAGTCTCCGGGCCGTTGCAATGGGCACAAAGATCGTGTCGTCAATACTTCCTCCCATGGGTTCCAGGTAACCGGCAACATCAAAGGGTTCAGCTAAAACCACCACCCGGTCCCCTAGAAAAGCAGGCACATTCCCGCCCACAATAACCTCCGTGTTCTTTAAATCCCTGCCCACTCCCTTCGCCAATAAGTCCCTGATCAGAAAGTCCGTCTGTGGATCATAGCCAACCAGCCGGTATTCTTCCGGAAGGCTGCAACAGCCCTGATTAAGCGTCTGGCTGAAGAATTGTGCCGATATGGCTTCCACACCGGGCACCTTCTCAATCTCCTTCAATACTTCTGAATTCATATAGATATTGGCAGGAGCCCCGGTAAACAGCACCTGACCTGGTTCAAGGTGGGCATCCGCCGGTATAGCCATAACATCCGCTCCCAGATTATCGACGGCACTTTGGCCCCCTTTCTCAATGCCCCAGACCAACAGTATCCCGGCTGTCAGGGCGGCAGCGCAGGCTACGACGACAAACAGGGTGAGCCCCTGCTGCCAGAGCCGTCTTTTGGCATTCCGCCAAATTAGTTTTGCAAACATCATTTCACCTCCATGCCCAATGTTGCCTAGTGCTAAGACTATACCTTTGTCATCGAGAAGCTTGAGAAGATTGTTACTAAATTCGTTTTTGCAATTATTGTGCCAACAAAACTAAAACTGCTTATCAGCAGCTATGTGAACGTTCTGTGAATGTTTTGGGATATCTTTGTGAAGCGAAGCTATGTCCTGTTGGGGCATCAATGTCCCTCGATTGTCCCAGAAATGTCTCACTATGCTCTCTTATCCTCGGACATAGCGGCAGATTATCTAAAATTAAGTTGGTACGCTATTTGCATTAAAATCTAAGGAGGTCTCTGAGCAATAAAAAAACTCCTGCTCAAAAGCAAGAGTTTTCTTATTTAGGCCTAATCATAAGGAGGTTTTATTTATGGGAAAAGCAACAATTAAAATCATCTTCAGTCTTGCCGCAAGCCTGGTTCTCTTTGTCAGCGGCTGCTCCTCAGGCCAAGAGCCCGGCTCTGCCCCTATCACACCCCAAGAGAAGCCTGAAATTGAGGTTTTCAGCAAAACCATGGAGCTCAATAAGATCGTTGATTTAGATACTATGAAATTGAGAATTATCAATGTCAGTTTGGTAAGAAACACCGATCCCGACCCAGATGCCCCCCTGGGTAAAATCGCTTTAGGTATAGAGATCGGAAACACTTCCGATAAAGATGTCCTATTTTATCCCGAGGATTTCGAAATGACCATCGACGGCAAGGAAATTGCTTCGCCGGATCTCACCTTGACCTCATCTTTAGGCGGGACCTACCCTCCTCAGCGGGTGCAGCAGGGCTTTATCACTTTTCCTATCAAGGAAAAGGAAGTCACCTCTGTGAAAGAATTGCACTTAACTATTCCTCCCACCACAGATCAAGATGGCATAGCTACGGAAGCCAAAGAGTACACCATTCTTATCGACGATCTAGAGGCTTAACTACCTCTGCAAATCATACTTATTGATCAGCCTATGGATTGTTTTGCGATCCATCCCGGCTGATTTGGCCGCTTGAGTAATATTGCCATGATGTTTGTCCAAAAGTTCCTTAAGGTATTCCATCTCAAATCTCTTCAAGCAAATATCCTTAGCCTCGTGAAAAGAAAAGGCTCCCAGATTCTCCTGCTCAGGGAGAATCTTTTTTTGTCCGCCAATGACTTTTTCCGGCAGATCGGAAATTTCAACCATCTCTGATCCCGATAGGGAGATGGCCCTTTCCACAACATTACGCAGTTCGCGGATGTTCCCCGGCCAGGCATAGCTTTTCATGGCCTGCATGGCCTCGGGAGTGAAGCCGCTTACCTTCTTATTCATATCCTGGGAAAACTTCTTACAGAAATGATTGACCAGCAAGGGAATGTCCTGCTGCCGTTCATGCAAGACAGGGAGCTTGAGGGTAATGACGTTGATTCGATAATAGAGATCTTCTCTGAATTCTTTGGCCCGGATTGCTTTTTCCAAATCACGATTGGTAGCGGCCAAAACCCGAATATCGATATTGATCAAGCGATTGCCTCCAACTCTTCGGATCGCCCGTTCTTCCAATGTTCTTAAAAGCTTGGCCTGCATGGCCGGGGTCAGTTCTCCCAATTCATCCAGAAAGAGAGTTCCCCCATGGGCCATTTCCAACAAACCCTGCTTGGTCGTGTTCGCCCCTGTAAAGGCTCCTCTTTCATAACCAAATAATTCACTCTCTAATAAATTTTCCGGTAAGGACGCACAATCCACGGGAATAAAGGGCCCTGTAGAACGCCGGCTGTTTTTGTGAATAGCCCGGGCGATAACTTCTTTCCCTGTACCGCTTTCTCCCAGGATAAGGATGGACGCATCGCTATTGGAAATCTTGCCAATCGTCTCAAAGACATCCTGCAGTCCTCCCCGTGCGCCAATAATATTATCAGTGTTCAAACCTTCCTGTAGCTGAGCCCGCAGCAGTTGATTTTCCTCTGTTAAGGCGATATGTTGAAGGGCCTTATTGATGGTCAGCTGCAGCTGTTCGATGGGGAAGGGCTTGGAGAGATAATCGTAGGCCCCTTCTTTCATGGCCTGTACAGCTGAGTCCACCGAAGCATACCCTGTGATCACAATGACTCTGGCCTTGGGAGTACATACTTTAGCTTTTTCCAGGACTTCAAAGCCATCGCATTGAGGCATTTTGATATCGGTTATGATCAGGTCAGGCTGCAGCCTGTAAATCTCCTCCAAAGCCTCGCAGCTATCTTCATAGGTCGTACATTTATAGCCCATCCGATGGATAACCCTGGCACAGGTTTCCAGCATATCCGGTTCATCGTCGATGATAACGATATGTCGATCCTCACTCATTCAAATCACCCTCCTGGTTCTCCGGTACACAGGGTAAAATCATACTAAAGCAACTGCCCTCATGGGGAGTGCTCTCCATGCGCAGAAAGCCGCCATGCTCTTTCATAATGGTCAAGCTGATCGGCAATCCCAACCCTGTGCCCAGCTCTTTTTCTTTTGTACTAAAAAAGGGGTCAAAAATACTATTCATCATGTCTTCCGGTATTCCCGTGCCATTATCCTCAATATCTATTTGAACATTATTTTTCTCGGTATCATATTTCGTGGTAATCTTGATCTTGCCTCCTTCCGGCAGGGCATCTTTGGCATTGGTCAAGATATTGACAAGTACTTGCTCCAGTTGGTCTTTGTTGCCGATAACGGTTGGCAGGCGGCTAAGGTTGAGGACAATGATGATATCCTTGCGGGAAAACTGTCTTTCCAGCCAAACCACCGTTTCCTTGATCAAATTCTCAAGATCAACTAAAGTTGTTTCATTTTTCGTTCGCCTGGAAAAAGAGAGCAATCCTCGGGTGGTCTGAGCGATCCGTTCTGTATGCTTTTTGATAACCAGCAAATCTTTGACGACCTCTTCAGGCAATTCTGTTTCCGGAGCCTCTAAAAGGAGCCATTCCAACCTGGACAAAATGATTCCAGTGGGATTGTTGATCTCGTGGGTAAGGTTAGCTGCTAATCTACCTGCAGCGGCTAACCGCTCAGAATAAATCAGTTGACGCTGAGTCTTTTCCAGCTCCTTAATGGTGTCGAACAATGACCTATTGAGCTGAGTGATTTCTTGATTAGCCTCTTCAAGATTGTTCTTCTCTTGGGCCAGGCGATTCAATAATTGAGAGCGCTGAAGGGTCGCCGCCACTTGGTTGGCAATGGCTAAGAGCATTTCTAGCGAATCCCGGCTTAATCTTACCTTAAGGAGGCTTTTAAGGGTCATCACTCCAAATACTTCCTTACCTGAAACCAAGGGCACACAAACATGGGAATGAAAAATGCCCCGGCAAGCTTCTCCGGTACAACAGGGACAAGTCTGATCCTGATCAGAAATCATCGGCAACTGATCCCGTATCGCCTTACAGTCCCCTAGCTCCAACCTGTTGCAACCATGTCTTTTGGGAAATATATTGAAATTGCATTGGTAATCAGCAAAAATATCTTCCATCACTTCTTTGATGGCCGGCAGCAGCTCTTCTATTTTTATGGGCAAAAAACCCGTCATATTGTTTATTTTGTGAAGGGCAGCAATCTGTTTTTTTAGTTCTTCTTCAGAAGATAAGGCCGTATTTTGCTTTACATCCATCCTATCACACATCCCTAACCGCCTTAATCAATGCAGCAAGATTCTCCGGCTTGGTATCTAAAGGCACTTCACAGCCTGAGCTTAAAATAAACCTCCTGCCGGCTGCCAGACTTATTAACTCTTTGCCTTCACGGATGATTTCCTGAGGTGTTTGATTGACAAAGCGATATGGTTTAATATTTCCGGATATCAAAAAGTCTCCTTCCCACTTCAGTGCTTCTGCCAACGGCACTTCATAATCTATACCCGCAATATCCACTCCGCATTGGCGATAGTAGGGCAAAAGCCCTTGGCTGTTTCCCGTGATCACCAACCAGGAAGCCATCGCCCCCGCCCCTTTGAATTGGGAGAAGATATCACGGATAGTGGGTAATAAATAGCGGCCAAACATCTCGCTGGGCAGAATGCTTTGGGAAGCGCTGGGATCGATTACTGCCGAGATATGGGCGCCTTGAGCAAGGAGGGCCAAACCGGCTTTTAAGGTGATTCCGGAAGCAAATCTTATTATGTCTGCAAATTCACAAGGCGAATCAAGTAAGAGGTATAAAAGTCTTTCCAGTCCCATCAACTGGCTGGCAATGCTCATCGGTCCCAAGACCACCCCGGCAATAGGCAGGCTATCTCCCAGTTCGGTCTTGAGAAGCGCGACAGCCCTCAGCAACTCCGGCATTCTGCCATCTGTCGAAGGGTTGAAATCCGGTAAGTCTTTTAATTGCCTGGGATCCTCCAGTCGATATTTTTCAATATAGGGATAAGCATTTTCCGGAAAATATACTCTTGATCCCAAAGCCTCTGCTTCAATACAATTATCGCCATAGACAAAAACCGCATCATAGTCGAACTTCTGCTGTGAATCTAATTGACATTGTGCCAAAATTTCTCCGTTTTGCAGATATCTTTTTAATTTTACATCCGTTAAAAAAGCTGCCCCGCCAAATACCAACGGAATACAAAGTGCCTCATCAAAAGCATGGCCTGCCAGAGCAGCCTCTAGCCTTTGTAAACTATTCACTCCGCAACATTCCCTTCATGAGCCTGGAGAAATCTGATCAGTTCAAAGGCATCTTTTGCTATCATGTCCACATCGAGATCCTCTTTTCCTAATTGTTTAACAGCAGCTCCCCCAGCTATCACCATAATATCCGACATCTTCTCTTCCCTTAGCAACCTCTTTATCTCCCTAATAACCGCCGCTGAAGAAAAGATTAGGCTGCTCACTCCGATAAAGTCTGCCTTTTCTGCTTTAGCAGCCATGACGAATTGAGCAGGAGAAACGTCTTTACCTAAGTCGATCACTTTATAGCCTACCGTTCTTAAGAGGGTCGTGACAATGTTTTTCCCTAAGTCATGGATATCTCCTTGAATTGTCCCCATGACGAATACTCCTTTTAACTGGAGAGGGCCAAACTCGGCCGGCAATTTTTCCATCTCCGGGCACACTACCTCATCGACGACTTCTTTCATTGCTCTGGCCGCCAACAAGATTTCCAGCAGATTAAATTGATTCATATTGCATTTGGCGTCAAGGGAGTCCAAAGCCGTTGTCAGTCCTTCGACTAATTGATTTATCCGATAACCCTTGGCTAATAAATCCCTGGCGATCGAAACAGATTCCTTAGCATTCCCTTGTATGACATTTTCGACCAGGTCAGCGACATTGTGCAAGTCTTTACCTCCTTTCTATGGGGTTATCCCTTTCCTTTCTAATCCTTTTATTTCTCCCGGCAACAGCAATATACCTCTATTTTAGCAAATACTGAACAACCTTAGGTGCAAAAAAGACTGTTGACAAAATTCTATCAACAGCCGGGGGCGGATACCTTGCCCTCTCTTAATTCCGAGACATTTTAATGCGAAAAGAATATTTATCTGCCCTAAACATAGTTTGTACAAATTCAATAAGTTTATGGTCGGAATCAAAGCTGGAACGTTCCGTTACTAAAACACTGGATCGCTTGGGAACCTCCAATAGAAGTGCGTCCTCCTTGCTTGGTATCGCACTGGTAACAATTTCATCAGCCTCCCAAAGAACTATGCCCAGGGAGCTTTCCATAATCTTATATATATTGGCGTTAAGATCATAATCCAATAATCTCCGACCTGTTTCCAGATCGAAACATTTGCGCTCAATAGCTATCACTTGATCGTTGGCATACCTGAGGCGTTTGATCATATAGAATTCTTCTCCGCCAAACATCTCGGCAATATATGCAGGCTCTCTCTTAATATTACACGAAAGCAGCTTTGCTCCAGACCTCATACCCGCTCTTTCGATCGTCTCAGTATAGGAGCTGAAGGTACCTATCCACTCTTCTTTAATCGGCCGAACTGCTACAAAGGTGCCCTTGCCATGCTTTTTCTCAAGAATGCCGTCCCGAACCAAGGCCTCAATGGCTTCCCGAACAGTCGACCTGCTCACTGCAAAGTAATCCATCAATTCCCTTTCACTGGGAATCTTTCCCGTTAGATTCTCTTCGAAGATTCTTTTTCGTAAAATATTCGTAATCTGAGCATGTAAGGGCAGCGGATTATGAGGATCTAAAACCATGTGTTTCCCCTCCAAATTAAAAGAAAACTCCCTCAGGATAACTTATTATATACTATCATTCTAACATATTGGAGTCTTTTGTATATTGAATTTTTAAGCTATTTCTATTGATTGCAGATGGACCGATCGGATTCTCCAATCGGCCCATCTGCAATACTACTTTTTGAATACTTAGGTTTATATCGAATACCTATCATCTGCTAGAGCCAAATATTCATGCCTGCAAATCGTCCAAATATAGCTACAGACAGTGTTACCGCAACGATTCCGATGACGGTCATCAGCACACCGCATTTGGCAAAGTCTTTGATACTGAAATATCCTGAAGAATAGGGAATGACGTTGGTTGGACTTGAAGTTACCATGATGAAGGCCATGGAAGTGGCAATTCCTGCCGGACCGGCCACAATCCAAGGGTTCATTCCTAAATCCAAGGCTAAAGCGATAACTAAGGGAATGACCACCGCCCCTGTAACACTGTTACTGGAGAAGAAGATCTTCAATGCCTCCACCAACACCAGCACAGCTGCCACTCTCAGCATGGGATGAAGGGCCCCGATTCCATTAAGTGCTCCCCAGGCAATATAGCGCGCCGTCCCTGTCTCAGCCAGCAACATGCCTGCAGCGATACCACCGGCAATCAGCATGAGTCCGCTCCAGTCGATATGTTCATTAGCTTCTTTCCATGATCCGAATACCTGCAGGCCAGGCAGGAAAAGAAGAAGGAAAGCAAAGAGGGCTGTGAAATCTTCAGGAATACTGATACCTGTCAAGGATTTGATCAAAGGCGCTCCTAACCACATGGTTACAGCTGTGAAAAAAACAATCGTTGTATTGCGTTCCTGGCGGGTTAAAGGCCCTAACTCTTTATTCTGACGTCGGACATCATCAAGTTCGATAGGAACATTCCTGATTTCGGGCGGAAAGACTTTCATAAGCAGGAACCAGCCGGCCGGAAGCATCATCAATGCTCCAGGCACACCCACGATCATCCATTGCAGAAAGGATGCATCCGCTTCGGTAAGCTCCCGCAAGTAACTGATTGCCAAAATATTAGCCCCACACCCTGCCGGAGTGGATGTTCCACCGATAAGAGCACCATAAACGATACCAATCATCAGACAACGTCCAAAGTTACTCTGCAGAGGCTTACATCCGGACTGCCTGAGAATGTTCACGCCCAGAGGAAGCAGCATGGCCGCAACCGCCATATCCGTCACCCACATGGAAAGAAAGGTGCCCAGGGCCATAAAGGTAAAGACAATCCGGTCGGTTCGCGTTCCTACTTTACTGAGAACTCCCAGCATGATTCGATTCGCCAATCCTGAGACGGTGATGGCTGCCGATAAACCCATAGCACCCATCAGGAAAAAGAGCACGCTGCTGCCTAATCCTGTTTTAACTAAAGCTGTAAACGTCGATACACCCATCAGATGGAGAATAATGATCATACTTAAAGCCGTAATAGGAAAGGGAATAGCTTCTGTTAGCCAAAGGATAACCGCATAGACCAATACTGCAAAGACCGCTTTTCCTTCAAAGGTAAGAGGAATTTCCTCGGTTCCCTTATAAAAGGATGGGGGAGAAGGCAGCAGATAGATTATAAGCATTACCGCTATTGCTGCAAAGAAAATCAAAGCATTGCGCTTATTGAAAACATAAGGTCTAGAGGGCACAACTGGCGAATTAATACTCATCTTTATACAACCTCCATCATGCTAATAATTAGCATCTTTTAAAATTGAGTAAAATTACTGTGCAGTTTGATTGCCCCAATCTATAAATGACCCTCAATGTATCGTTCTCCCGAACGGATGCGAGTCTCTTTTCGCTCCGCTCTTCTTTCTAATTACAAAACCTTCTGCAGCAACTGTCCAATCATACTCGGCCGATCTGCCACCAGAGCGCCTGCCTTGGCTAAAGCTTCAACCTTATCTTCTACTGTGCCTTTTCCTGCTGTAATGATGGCTCCCGCGTGACCCATTTTTTGACCTTTAGGCGCTGTCCGGCCTCCCATAAAGCCAATCAAGGGTTTAGTGAAAATCCTTTGTTCAATTGCTTCAGCCACATCTTCTTCCATAGTTCCTCCGATCTCACCGATCATGACCACAGCATCCGTATCCGGATCTTTTTCGAACAACGGCAAGATCTCGGCAAAGCGGGTTAAGGGCACGGGATCTCCGCCAACGCCTACGATTGAGCTCGGCCCAAAGCCCGCTTTGACAATCTCCGCCGTCACCTCATTGGTTAAGGAACCACTGCGGGTCATGACCCCTACTCGTCCAGGTTTATATACTCTATCCAACCAATAAGGGAAAAAACCCATCATAGCCTTTCCTGTAGAAATGATTCCTGTGGTATTGCCGCCAATAACCATGGCTTGCTTCTCTAAAGCAATTTTTCTCAGCTGCATCATCTCATGAAGAGGAATTCCTTCAGCCGTAACCACAATTACTTTTATTCCACTGTCAAGAGCCTCTAAAACAGCTCCTTTGGCAGCTTTAGGGGGTACAACCAATAAAGATGCTTCTATGGGATGCTCTTGCACAGCCCGACGGACGGTATGATAAACTGGAATACCGTCAACATCCTGACCTTCCTTACCCGGTGTGACTCCGGCTACAATGTGGGTGCCATAATTCTTGGCGTGCTTCGCCCAGAAACTTCCTTCCTTTCCGGTTATGCCTTGAATCAAAACAGGGGTAGTATGATCAATGATTATGCTCAATTTTCTGCACCTCCCACTATCTCGACTGCTTTCCTGACCGCTTCTTCTGTATCGCTTAAGGAGGGCAACCCTGCACTGCGCAGCAACTTTTGAGCATCCTCTTCCCCTGTACCGCGAATTACTGCTACAATCGGAATTTCCGGCTTCAACTCCTTGACTGCCTCAACAATTCCCTGAGCCATAACATCAGCACGGGCAATTGTACCGAAAGTCGCGATAAGGATGCATTTGGGCTTTGCTTTCAGCATCATTTTCATACATTGCTGAGCTTTGTGGTAGTTTGGTCCGCCAAATTCCAAGTAGTTGGCCACGGTACCCCCATAATAATGGATTAAATCAAGGACGACATTAGCCAGCCCTGCTCCTGCGACCATCATTCCGATATCCCCTTCGAAGGCAATATAGGGAATTCCATCCAGTGCCGCCTCATACTCGAAATCGCTTTTATAATGATCACGAGTCAGGGAGAAACGATTTTGCTTATATAGAGCATTATCATCCAAATTAAATTTGCCATCAGCAGCTGCCATTGTTCCATCCCTAAGGATCATAAGGGGATTGATCTCCACTAATTCAGCGTTATATTTTACAAAAAGCTGATAAAGCTTGAGCAGAATCTTGCTTCCTTCTTTAGCTGCACTCTGTTCTAATCCTAGACCGTACATGATATTATCCGCTTGATAAGCCATCAGGCCCAGAGACATATCCACTTTTTCCTTGATAATCTTTTCCGGCGTAGTACGGGCGATTTGTTCAATATCCACGCCCCCCTCCAGGCACGCCATAACCATGGCTAAGCCTGAAGCGGCATCTACGGTAATGGAGACATACATTTCTCTTTCATAAGGCACAGCCTCTTCGACCAACAGCTTCTTGCCGGTGGCTTCCAGAATCCGCTCAGCTTCCTTTTGGGCTTCTTCTTTTGTACGCACAAATTTGACTAATCCTGCTTTGCCTCGCCCGCCCTGCAGGACTTGGGCCTTCAAGACACAGGGTAACCCGATCTTTTCCAAGGCACTGTTCAGTTCACTTATATCACCGATTAAGGCATTTTGGGGAATAGGGATACCGCTTTCTGCAAACAGTTCTTTAGCCTGGTATTCAAATAGTTTCATTAAGCTAGGCCTCCTTAACTACGGCCATACTTGGCCCAATATGACCCGAATAATTCCTCTTCCTCAGGAATAACCTCCGGAATCAAGCGGGACACCTTAGTCGTCTGGATAAAGTGTTGATAGGAGAGATTATCTTTAATATTATTGCCGGCCCAAGTTCCTCCCCCCATGGAAAGTGTGAAATTCAGACCGTTGTTGAAGCTGCCTCCATTACCGAAGCACTGTATTTGATTGATTAATAAACGGCATACTTCCATTTCCAAGCCGATGCGTTGAATATGTTCCTCATTGGTTGTATGAAGCCCACAGGAGTGCCCGCGGCCTGCATGATTCAAGATTCGTTTTGTCAACTCCAGTGCTTCATCAAAATCTCCTGCTTTATACAATGTGAGAACCAGAGCAATCTTTTCTCCTGAGAAAGGATACCCCTTCCCCACTCCTGTCTCTTCCACCATGAAAAAGGAGGCTTTCTGAGCTGCCGGGTTTGTCAATCCCGCTTCCTGGGCCATAACGCTGGCATCTTTAGCTGTGGTTTTCCCTCTGCGCTTGCCATTTTCATCCCACATCGCTTTTTGCATTTGTTCCTTTTCGGCAACAGTACACTTATAGCCGCCTTCCTTCTTTAAGGCTTCGATCATTTGCTCATATATTGCAGCTTCAATGACAAGAGCGTTATCACTGGAGCAGCTCGTGGCATTATCAAAGGTTTTGCTTAGCATAATCTTATGGGCCGCATCCTGCAGGTTCGCAGAAGCATCAACTATAGTGACGACATTGCCTGCGCTGACACAGGCGTTTGGTGTACCGCAAGTCTGACCTGCGCGAACATTATTGGCCGATCCTGTCACAGTTACCATATCCGCCTGCTTCATCAGTTCAGTGGTCAGCTCTTTGGATACAGGCATCGGCAAGGATTGAACCAAATCGAGGGGAGCCCCCACCTTTGCCAGCTCGGCATGGATGTATTCCAACAACTTAACTGTGGTGGACGCACCTTTCGGGGAGGGTGCAATAATTACCGCATTGCGTCCTTTTAATCCCATCATCGTCACGTTGGCAGGCGTAGCACCGGGATTGGTTGAGGGTACAGCCGCCGCAATCACCCCTACCGGTTTAGCTATTTCTGTAATACCTATGGCTTCATCCACCTTGATAATTCCGACAGATTTGGCCTCCGGAGCCAATAAGTCCCGCAACGTACCAAAGGTTTTGCGTTTGTTTTTGGTAATTTTATCTTTCACATTGCCAAGCCCTGTATCCTGAACGGAAATCCTTGCCAGCTCTTCAGCGTGATCCTGGCGGTAAATAGCCCACGCCACAGCTTGCACCAAGGTATTGGCCTGATCCTGAGAATAATTCTGAATCTCCGCCATAGCCTTACGTGCTTTTAAAATCAACTCTTCCACAATAATTTTGGCATCGGTTTCGCCGGAAGTATTTTTATTCGCACTCGTACTCGCGCCCATATTCACTTTCCCCTTTCTCTGAATTCGTCGCAACCATTGCGTACATAGTATGCGCTCATTCATCGACACTGGACTATACACACGCTTATCCTGCAGTTGACCTTATATGAAATCTATGGGAAAGGGCGGGCATGACTCCTATGTCCCCTATCACGCCCTTGCCCTTTGCTCCGTTCGACTTCTACCAGTTTCTGACGTCCAGTGACTTATACTTGGGAAGTAGCCGGGTGGGCAGCTTCAGCGCGTCTTTTCTAAAGGGCGGTGCCAGCTGGGTCCCGTCGCAAACGATCTCCAGCACAGTGGGCTTACGGGAGTCAAGGGCTCTTTTGAGTGCCGGTCCGACCTCTTCTGCTTTAGATACTCGGATACCTTCCGCCCCCATGGCAATGGCAACCGGGGCGAAACTTTCAGGAGTCGGAATGTCCACTCCGACAAAGCGGTTATTATAAAAATCAATTTGGTTTTTCTTCTCTGCGCACCAGGCTCCATTGCGGAAGACGATAGCGACAACAGGAAGGTTATGTTCAACAGCTGTACTTACTTCGTGCAAACTCATCCCCCAGGCTCCATCACCGATGATTGCCACCACCGGGCTGTCCGGTTCAGCCAATTGTGCCCCCAAAGCGGCGGGATATGCAAATCCTGTATTGCCAAAGGTAAGGGCTGCAATATGTTTTCCTGCTCCTTTAAATTTCAGGTAACTGTTGGCTGTGGAGGAGACATTGCCAATATCGGTGGCCACAATGGCATTTTCCGGAAGCGCCTTTTGGATTTCATAGAGGGCACGCCGGGGATTGATGGGATAACCATCAACCATTGCTGATTGTACAATTTCCTCTTCCCAGGCATTTTGTTGAGCTTTAATTTGTGTTAAGCGGCTTTGAGAGACTTTCGGTTCGGCAATTCTTTCCTCTAAGCGTTTAAGAATCTCCCTGGCAGCTTCCCTGGCATCTGCGATCAGTCCCACTTCAACAGGATGAGTGCGGGCAATATTACGAGGATTAATGTCTACCTGAATAATTTTGGCACTTTCCGGGAAGTAATCAATATCGTATTGAGGGGTGGTCCCAAAAACGGAAAGTCGCGTTCCTATGGCCAGAATCACATCGGCTTCCGCCACCAGATTCATGGCCGCCTTTGAACCCATATAACCAATCGGTCCTACCCACAAAGGATGATCGTATGGGAAAGCATCATTATGCAGATAGGTGCAGGCTACTGGTGCGGTTAATATTTCTGCAATCTTGGCCACAATATCCTTGGACTGAGTGTCTACAACTCCACGACCGGAAATAATCACAGGTCTTTGAGCGGAAATCAAAAGCTCTGCTGCTTTATCAAGAGAAGCTAAATCCCCGCATCCCCGTTGATCCACCCGATATTGATGGGGTTCAAGAATTTGTTCACTAATTTCTCCATAGAAATAATCACGGGGAATATCATAAAGAACAGGTCCCCGCTCTGCATAGGCAATGCGGAATGCCGTGCGCAAGCAATCGGCTGCACGTGACGGGTGTGGAACCCGAATGGTTTCTTTGGTTATTGCTTCAAAAATCTTTACCGTATCTGCTTCCTGAAAACCGTCCCAGCCCACTGTAGGCGTACCGGCCGACGGACAAATGACGACCATAGGGGTATGTGCTGAATTGGCTGCCGCTACAGAGGTTACCATATTGGTAATACCAGGTCCGTTTTGCCCGATAATTACGCCGGCTCTGCCTGTCACACGGCAAAAGGCATCTTCCATATGTCCTGCTGATTGCTCATGGCGAACAGGGATGAAGCGAATTCCGGCAGTTGGAAATAAATCAAGTAAATCCATGAACGCTGATCCGACGATACCAGTAACGTGATCTATGCCTTCTGCTACAAGGGTTTCACAAATCGCTTCACTGGGTGTCATTGTGATTTTCGGCATCTAATTTTCCCTCCTATAAGTTTAGTAGTAAATCAGTGTTTCTTCCTCTGGTTCGGACATCCGTACCAGTTGAGCTTATCTATAGTATAAAGAATTATTTTCCACCCGTCAATATGTGAAAGATATACTTTTCACAAATAGTTTGTCGATTATTCTGCCAATGCCATAAGAAGAATCCTGCCCTTATGTGGACAGGATTTTAAATGCTATCGAGATAATTTAATCTTTTGGCAAATGAATTAGTTTCATAACTTGAACCCATTGATATTTCTACTTTTTTTGACAACTAAAAAAGGAGTACCTCCCCAACATCTCGAAATTGTAGTCGTCCAAAACACAAACACCGAGAGGTGGGAAAGGAGTACTCCCTGATGTTTAATATTCGCCAAGAACGTCTATTTTCCTTGGAGGAAATTTTAGAAACTTCTCCAAGAGATTCATATTCTCTAATTCTTGGGTCTTTGGACATTATTCCTTTACTCAATGCAGTTTCTAAAAAGGCTATCTTTGGAGCCCCAACTCAACTAAACTATTCTGCTATGATCTACTCATTAATCATTCGAGTAATTGAAAGAATCCCTACAATTAAGGATTTGCGTAAGCGGTTAAAGAACAGCTTAGAGTTTCGATTCGACTGTGGATTCACTCTTGCTGACTCTGTTCCTAGTGAAGCATCCTATTGCCGGATGATTAAGAAAATCCAAGATTCCTCTGCCTTGGCAAATTCTCAGGATGATTTGGTGCTTCAGGCATTCAAAGAAGGGTTTATCGGTCCGAAATGTGCTGTTGCAATCGATGCTACCCATATCGAAGCCAGAGATCGCAAGCCTGAAAAAAAGAAGGAAAAAACAGTGGTTGAGCAAGCTCCCAAAAAGCGTGGTCGAAAGCCCAAAGCAGAACGCGAGGCTTGGCTCAAAGAACAGGAGGAGCTAGAAAAGAATCGCCCCATATTTGAAAAGAAGATTGAAGATCAACTTCCCTACAGCTTTACAGAATTAGTACAACACATCCCACTTGATCCTCAATGGGGTATTAAGAAGAATTCAGAAGGTAAAAACGTGTTCTGGTATGGCTTCAAAGGGCACCTCCTTGTCGATTGTAAGGGCCAATACGTTTTAAGCTCCTTACTCTCTTCGGGGAATATAAATGACGGAAAAATGGCCATTCCTCTAATTAAAGCTCTGAGTGAAAAGCACCCTTATTTGAACCCCTCCCATATCCTTGCGGATGCAGGATATGACTATGCTCCAATTTACGAGCAAGCTAGAAGTATAGGAGCACAAGCGCTGATTGATTACAATCGACGAAATGAGCAACTTCCAGAGGGCAAAGATAAATATTTTCGTCCAATATGCCAGAAGGGTTATTCATACCGCTACGACAGCTATGATCCATGCTATGACACTGTAAAATATACTCAACCCAAGGAATGCAAGGAGTGTTCACTTAGGGAAAGCAATACCTGTCAAAGGGTGTTTAAGATGAAGGTTTCATCAGATCCTAGAAAATACACTGTACCAGCTAGGGGAAGTGACCGTTACTTTGAACTTTACAAACAACGAACTGCTGTAGAGCGAGTCAATGCGTATCTCAAGGAGTATTTCCAGCTCAACAATATCCGTCATCGTGGAAAACGTGCCCAAGTAGATTTTCAGTTTTCAATCTTGGCCTATACCCTATGCAAATTAGCTGTCGATCGCCTAAATAAGTCAACGAGTATGGCCGCTTAGTTTTTTAAAAAACGGAAATTCCGAAATTCTGTTAGTCTGTTTTATTTTCGGACTAACATTATGAAATTAACTCAAATACATATAAAATTATTTGTACGTCTGGAATACTACGGGTTAGAATAGATGCAAGGGGGAATCGTATATGAATAAGATCAGAATTGGCATCGTTGGTTACGGAAATCTTGGCAAAAGCGTGGAGCTGGGAATTCGGCAAAATGAGGATATGGAACTTGTGGGAGTATTTACGAGACGGGATCCTTCATCCATCAAAACCGTTACCCCAGGGGTTAACGTCTTCACCATGGATGAGTCCAAGCAGATGACAGAGCAGATTGATGTGATGGTGCTTTGCGGCGGAAGCATGTCGGACATGCCGGTCCAGGGTCCTGAATTTGCAAGTCTGTTCAATACCGTTGACGGCTATGACACCCATGCCAGGATTCCGGAATATTTTGCCGCCATGGATAAAAATGCTTTAGAGTCCCAAAAAGTCTGCATTATTGCCAGCGGCTGGGATCCGGGAATGTTCTCCATCAATCGTCTCTATGCGGAAGCCATCTTGCCGGCCGGAGATACATACACCTTCTGGGGCAAAGGAATCAGCCAGGGGCATTCCGATGCGCTCAGAAGAATTAAAGGGGTAAAGGATGCTAAACAGTATACCATTCCCAAAGATCAGGCTATTAACGCTGTAAGAAGAGGAGAAATGCCGGAACTTTCAACAAGGGAAAAACATTGGCGGGAGTGCTTTGTCGTCCTTGAAGAAGGAGCCGATAAAGAACGGATTAAGCAAGAGATCAAGACCATGCCCAATTATTTTGCGGATTATGACACAGAGGTACACTTCATTACAGAAGAAGAACTGATCAAGGATCACCCTGGTCTTCCTCACGGCGGCTTAGTGATTCATCATGGCCGGACAGGTCTTGATGAAAAGCATCATCATGTCATTGAATATCGCCTGGCTTTGGATTCCAACCCTGATTTCACCGCCAATGTTCTCGTTGCCTTTGCCAGAGCAGCCTACCGCTTAAATCGCGAAGGGGTATCCGGTGCCAAAACAGTAGTGGATATTGCTCCAGCCTATCTTTCCAGCAAATCGGCTGAAGAGCTCAGAAGGTCCCTGATCTGATAGTTCAATAGGGCTTCCGGATGACTTCTCTTTCTTAATCAACAGCTTTAGATCAACATCGCCAAGGTTCCACTAACAATCAACACCAGCCCAAGGGCGGCTTTCTTTGCTAATTTCTCATGGAACACAACATAGGAAAAGGCAATGGTTACGAGAATACTGAGTTTGTCGATTGGCACAACTACGCTGGCCGGCCCATCCTGAAGGGCCTTATAATAACACAGCCACGAGCCGCCGGTGGCCAGACCTGATAATATAATAAATCCGAGTTCTTTCAGTGGTATCTCCCGGGAGATACCTTTTTTTCTTGTCACAAAAACCACGAGCCAAGCCATAACCAGCACGACTCCCGTGCGAATGGCGGTCCCGAGGTTTGCCTCCACTCCCTCGATGCCGATTTTTCCGAGAATAGCTGTGAGACTGGCAAAGACTGCCGATAAGAGAGCATAAATAAGCCAGGCCTGATTGGCTTTGGGCTGAGCCGCTTCTGTTGCTTTTTTCTGGATCATTAAGTATGTGCCTATCCCAATGCCGACAACCCCTACCCCTTTGCCGATGCTTATCCCTTCATTCAGTAAGATGAAGGCCAGAATGATGGTCAGAACCGTGCTGGATTTGTCGATGGGAACAACCTTGTTGATATCTCCCATCTGCAGAGCCTTGAAGTAACACAGCCATGAGGCGCCGGTAGCCAGGCCGGACAAAATCAAAAATAACAGCGTTTTCCCTGAGATATCGCCGATCGTGGTATGTGACTCAACCATCAATACCATCAGCCAGGAGAATGCCAGCACAACGATTGTCCGGATGGCTGTGGCCATATTCGAATCGGTCTTTTTAATTCCGCATTTTGCCAGGATGGCAGTAATCCCTGCGAAGAATGCAGAGCCAAAGGCGTACACAATCCACATTATCTTTACCTCAGTTTGTATTCGTTTGAGCACGGGCCAAAAGCAGATTCTCCAGGATTTTGATTTACAGCGGTCGCTCCATAAGCTGCGCGGACAAAACTAACGCTCAAGCCCTCCGCTGCGTGCTTTTCCCGAAGTTTTGTTTCCGCTCGCTTAAATTCGCTCTCTTTTGTAAAACAAAATCCTTGGGCAGCTTTCGGGTCTAAAGGACGTGGATGTAAGATAGCTACCCAATCTGAGTATGCCTTTTCATTCTTTGCTGATGCCGCTCCGCAGCATGGCCGTCACTCTATTAATCTAACACCTCATGGATTCTTTTCCAATACCTATCCAATAAAACTAAAAGACAGGCTATCAATTATGGCCATTGACAAAACAAAAGGATTCAAACCACATAAGTCTGAATCCTTTTGCCTGAGTCTTATCTTATACTAATTGCTTCTTGCTGCAGATTTCTTCCTGGATGAGAGCAATGAATTCTGCTACAGAAAGTTTTTCACCGGCGTTAGCCTGACCATAGCGCCGTACAGCGACAGTATCTGTTTCCGCTTCCTGGTCACCGACCACGAGAGCGAAGGGAATTTTGTGAGTCTGGGCTTCCCGGATCTTATAGCTGATCTTCTCGCGGCGTTCATCCACTTCAGCCCGGATGTCCAAGTCGTTTAAGCGGCGGACGATGTCCTGAGCATAGTCCTCGTGGCGTTCGCTGATGGGCAGCACCCGGACCTGAACAGGAGCCAGCCAGGTGGGGAAGGCACCGGCATAATGCTCTGTGAGCAGAGCAATGAAGCGCTCAATGCTGCCGTACACCACCCGGTGAATCATAACCGGGCGATGCTTTTGACCATCTTCACCGATATAGGTGAGGTCAAACTTCTCAGGCATTTGAAAATCCAGTTGTATGGTACCGCACTGCCAGGTTCTGCCTAAGCAGTCCCGGAGATGGAAGTCGATTTTCGGTCCGTAGAAAGCACCGTCTCCTGGGTTGATCTTATAGTTGACTCCCTTGGCTTCCAGGGCTTCCTGCAGGGCATTGGTAGCCATCTCCCACGTCTCATCGGCCCCCATGGAGTTTTCAGGACGAGTGGAAAGCTCCACATGATACTCAAAGCCAAAGACCTTATAGAAACGGTCCACCAGGTCGATGACGCCGCTGATTTCAGCTTTGATTTGGGAGGGAAGCATAAAGATATGGGCGTCATCCTGAGTGAAGTTGCGCACCCGCAAGAGTCCGTTTAAAGCACCGGATAACTCATGGCGATGAACCAAGCCCAGTTCTCCCATTCTCAAAGGAAGATCCCGATAGCTTCTCAGCTTCTGCTTATACATAATCATGCCCCCTGGGCAGTTCATGGGCTTGACGGCGAAGTCCTCATCATCAATCTTGGTAGTGTACATATTGTCTTTATAATGATCCCAGTGACCGGAGTTTTCCCACAGGTTGCGGCTGAGGATGATGGGGGTCTTGATTTCGTGATAGCCTCTCTTGCGATGCTCCTGGCGCCAGAAGTCTTCCAGTTGGTTGCGCAGCACCATGCCTTTGGGATGGAAGAAGGGAAAGCCAGGCCCTTCATCGTGGAGGCTGAACAGATCCAGCTCCACACCCAGTTTACGGTGATCACGGCGCTTGGCTTCTTCCAGCTTAAAGAGGTAGTCATCCAGATCTTCTTTTTTGGCCCAAACAGTTCCGTAGATCCGTTGGAGCATCTTATTCTTTTCACTGCCCCGCCAGTAAGCCCCGGCCAGGTTCATGAGTTTAAACGCTTTAACTACCCCTGTGGAAGGAATATGGGGACCGGCACAGAGATCGGTGAAGCCACCTTGAGTGTACATGGAAATCACTTCATCTTCAGGCAAGTCCTCGATCAGCTCTACCTTATACTTTTCTCCCTCTGCAGAGAAATACTGCAAAGCGTCGCTGCGGGAGATCTCTTTTCGTTCGTAGCGTTTATTTTCTTTGACCAATCGACGCATCTCAGCTTCGATCTTCTCCAGATCCTCCGGTGTAAAGACATGCTCGGAATCAAAATCATAATAGAAGCCATTGTCAATGGCGGGGCCAATCCCTAAGATGGTCCCCGGGAAGAGGTTCCGCACCGCTTCCGCCATCAGGTGAGAAGTGGAATGCCTTAAAATCTTCAGGCCTTCCTCAGAATCCGCCGTGATAATCTCCACCTCAGCATCCTGAGTTAAAGCATAGGACAGGTCCTTAACCTCTCCATTCACTTTCCCGGCCAGAGCAGCTTTAGCCAGACCCCTGGAGATAGAGGCCGCTAATTCCATGAGACTCTTACCCGATTCGATCTCCCGAATGGAGCCGTCTTTTAAAGTAATCTTTACCATCATAGTCAACTCCTTATTCTTTGGTTTTAATCTTTAAACTTTGAAAAAACTAAAAAAGCCCTCATCCCAATATGGGACGAGAACTTTATTCCCGTGGTTCCACCCAAGTTAAAGCACCCTCGGATGCTTTCACTTTGCTCCCTTAACGCGGGCCGACGTCTGAGCTTACTTCTCTTCAACTCAGCACTCCGGGGTGGTCTTCCTCTGCTTCTCTGTGAGAGATGCTTGCAGCCGGTGGCATCTCCTCTCTAACACAAACCAAAACAAATTACTTTCCCCATCATCGTTTTCATTTTATTATATCCACCCTTTTAGCCTTTGTCAATTCTTCTCACTTTGTCAAATCTTCTCACAGATGGGACAGCTTTCAGTACAATAGCTGACACGGCCTTCAAAAACCTTGCAAATGGTCTGCAGAGTATCCTGGTAGCCTTCATAACGAATATGCAGCACAATTTTTCGTGGAGCTACGGCAATCAGGGCGCTGACGAGAAGATCCTCATAGGTGAGTTCCTGAGAGGTATCCATGAAGGATAACTCATCCATATATTTTTTGGTGATTTTTTTGCCTTCTTCATTATAGAGGTTGAACTTGCCGTGTTTGGTTATTCCGACATGCAAGGTATGAATGCGGGGTTTTTGCGAATCCACAAAGCGCTTGAGCAGATTGATAAACTCCTCATATTCTGCTTCAATCACATGTTCATTCACCACATAATTGACGGCTCTATAGATCTCCTCTTTATAGTCTTTGGCACGGAATCGCAAGAAGCCTTCCATATCAAAGAACGGCTGAGCTTCTATACACTTGACGATTTGGTTGACCAAGGACGCTTTACGATGAATACGGTAATTTTTCCATTGCCGGGATTCTTGATTAAGGTATTGGAGAGACTTCTCAAAAACTTGAACGACTTCCTCCCGTTTCAGTTTATACTTGCTTTTGAGCAGCCAGCGGATATGATCCTTCTCCCAATGCTGCAAAATCGTTTCCGCAATAGCATTCGCCAAATAATAGCTGTGAATCTTTTTTGTGGTCTCCCGATCCTCTTCGATCGCTTCAAGCTGGAACTCACAATCTATCAACCAGTGCTTGCCTTGTTGATATTCGTGAAGCACCACAGGAAGCTTTTCTTGCTCTTGGAGCTGCCTAAGGCGCTCATAAATGCTCTCTCGATAATATTGAGTTCCAACCTGAACGGAGTGTTGTTCCACCCTGGCATCCCCTCCATAGTAGAGTATATGAGCAAGGTTTGCTCATATTGCGGTTTACCTCGAAATTACTCAAGCTATTTCGCAAAATCATATATTCCCTACTATTGCCAGGTTGACTCTCCCTTATTCCCCAAACCAGGATAGTGCCGCCTATTTCTGCACAGCAGCAAACTATAGACGGACATACAAAGGGAGTGCCGCCGACTCAGCTCTTTCAAAAAGCCGTTTGGCGACACTCCCTATTTTTCCTTTGACTAGCGTGTTATCTGCATAAAACTCTTAATGCCAAGATCGCTCTTGAGAATATGGTCCAAGACCCACCCAAAGATGAACTCCAAAAGCTTGCGGGTATGTCCATCCTGATCCTGATCAATAGCAGAGAAGTCAACGGACTCCACTTCTTTGATGAAATCGTCATGGGCTACTTTTTGTTTGAAGTAGCCTGGGTACTTGATTTTAAGCATCAGCTCTTCTTCTGTTTGGAAGTGGTGAACAGTATATTCCTTAAGCTCGGCGATGATTTGAATGATCTTATCGTACTTATCCGGCAGCAAGTAGTTTTCCAACAAATCATAGATCTCATTGCCGATTTCGAACAGATGCTTATGCTGTTCATCGATTTCTTCTACTCCGATGGAGTATTCGTCTTTCCACTTTAACATAACAATCACCTCTTTTGAATCTCCGTTTTCAAGTGCCGGGTTTAATATCCCCAGTCCTATTTTACAACACTAACTCCGCCCCGGCCAGTACCCTAAGCTAAACATCGGCATCATCTGCCCTTACACAAACTCATTTCCACCTTTAACAATGAGGCAGAGCTTTATGGAAGTCAGATAATATAAAAAGACAAGGGTCAGCAATCAGCTCACACCCTTGTCTTAAGTCCTCACCGGAGATTTATTCCACCGCATCGGCCAGCTGTTCTTTGACATAATTGGGGAGAGCAAAGCAGCCTTTATGGATCTCCGTGTTATAGTATTGAGTTTTAATCCCTAAGTCGTTCCAGGCCTGCTCGTCTATATCGATCAAGGGGTCATACTTTTTCGAAGCAAAGCCGAAAAGCCAGTGTCCGGAAGGATAGGTGGGAATATGAGCTTGATAGACCCGGCAGACGGGGAAAAATTCTTTGATCCTTTGGTGAGCCCGGCCCATGTTCTGGGCATAGGTTTCATAATAAGGGCTCTCATGCTGATTCACCAGGATGCCATCATCCTTGAGGGCTTTATAGCAGTTGCCATAAAACTCTTTTGTAAACAGACCTTCCCCCGGACCAAAGGGATCCGTCGAGTCTACAATAATCAGATCATAGCTGTTTTCTTTAGTCCGGATAAATCTCAAGCCATCCTCAAAGAACAAACGAACCCGCGGATCCTCCAGCTTGCAAGCCGTCTGGGGCAGATACTCTTTACAGACATCCACCACCAGTTTATCAATTTCCACCATGTCAATGTTGACGATAGAGTCATAGCGGGTCAGTTCGCGGACGGTTCCCCCATCCCCGGCCCCGATGACCAAAACATCTTTAATTTGGGGGTTGGTCGCCATGGGAACATGAACAATCATATCGTGATAAATAAATTCATCCTTTTGGGTCACCATCATCAAGCCATCCAGGGTAAAAAAGGTGCCAAACTCTTTGGATTCAAAGACATCGATCCTTTGAAACTCACTCTGTCCTGAATAAAGCTGCCGATCCACCTTAATCGAAAAGCGAACGTTTTCCGTATGCTCTTCTGTATACCATAATTCCATAGCTATTCCTCCACGACTTTGATATTTTCAATGTCCATATCCTCTGTTCCGGTCAGGAAACAGCCTTTAGCCTTAGAATAAGCGATATAGTCAATAATATCCTCCGTGATTTTTTCCCCTGGAGCCAAGATCGGTATACCCGGAGGATAAGCCATGACGAATTCCCCGCTGACCTTACCTTTGCTTTCCTGGATGGGCAGGGAGCGCTGCTGGGCATAAAAAGCCTGCTGGGGTCCCATGACCACCACAGGGTTAATATACTCATGATCAAACATGCCCGTTTTATCCCGCTGATAGCGCCGTTTAATCTCCGCCAAAGCCGAGACCAGACGCTCCAAAGCAAGAGCCCGATCCCCCACGGATATAATAGCCAGAATGTTGCCGATATCGCCGAATTCGATCTGAATCCCATAGTCATCCCGCAGGATGTCATAGACCTCGATGCCGGCCAGCCCGATATCCCGGGTGTGAATGGAGAGCTTGGTGCAGTCAAAATCGTAGACCGAATCCCCATTGTTCAGCTCTTTGCCAAACGCATAATAGCCCCCCAGCTTATTGACTTCATCACGGCCATAATTAGCCAGATAGAGTGCCTTGTCAAAGATACGCTGGCCGTTTAAGGCTAAGTTGCGCCGCGAAATGTCCAGGGAGGATAACAGCAGATAGGAAGCGCTGGTGGTCTGGGTTAGATTAATCATATGCCGAACCCGTCCCACATTCAAGCGTTTGCCGATCAACAGGAAAGAGCTTTGGGTAAGACTGCCCCCCGTTTTATGCATGCTGACCGCCGCCATATCCGCTCCCGCTGCCATAGCACTGATGGGCATATTTTCGCCAAAATAAAAATGGGTGCCATGGGCCTCATCCACTAAGACCAGCATACTGTGTTCATGGGCCAGCTCAGTGATGGTCTTCAAATCGGAACAAATCCCATAATAGGTTGGATTATTAACCAGAATAGCTTTAGCGTCCGGATTTTCCTTGATGGCTTTTCTGACATCAGCCACAGACATTCCTAAGGGGATACCCAGTTCCTTATTGACACCAGGATTGACATACACCGGAATAGCCCCGCTGATGATGAGAGCGTTAATGGCACTGCGATGAACGTTGCGGGGCATGATGATTTTCTCACCCAGCTTGCAAGCGCTCATGACCATAGCTTGTACCGCTGAGGTGGTTCCATTCACCATAAAAAAAGCATGATGAGCTCCAAAAGCTTCGGCAGCCAATTCTTCCCCTTCCTTGATCACCGAAACGGGGTGGCCAAGGTTATCCAATGGTTTCATGGAGTTGACATCTACGGACAGACATTTCTCACCCAGAAACTCCGTCAATTCAGGGTTTCCTCTCCCCTGTTTATGCCCGGGCACATCAAAAGGCACCACACGCATGGATTTATATTTGAGCAGCGCCTCATAGACAGGAGCCTTGCTTTGTCGTAGTGAAGGCATGATACCACCCCCTTTAGGTTATACAAGATATAATAATACAAAATTTAACTTAAAAAGTCGATAAAAAAGAAAAATAGTTTCATGCCATGCTAAGATACTTCATAAGGTTACAGCCTATAGAATGTGCAGGTTTCTCATTAGACATTCCCAGCGGTAAACCAAAACCGGATGCTTACTTGTCAAGTATCACCCGGCTTGAGTTAATGCTCTTCCCCGATCAACCCCAGTATCCAGTTAAGCCAGCCGCTGACAGTCGTTGACCTTCTTACAAACGTGCTCATACTCCCGATCTGATAAAGGTCGGATTGCTGCATGATGCTCACTATCGTGTTTTGGTCCGGCAGAGAACCATTTTCCATATAAAGCTTAAAGGTTTCCCTGAAGACGCGATGCTGCAGTATAGCCTCGCAAAAGGCCAGCTGCCTTTGCTGATAACTCAGCTGCATGATGCGCTTGCCCCGGGAGCTTAATGAATAAACCGGCTTGCGCCCCTCTTCATAGCGTTTTTCAACTAAGCCCAAATATCTGGCTGCATCAGTATAGTAATTGGTTTGGCGGATATCAAAGGCATATTCTTCGGTCACCTGCTCACGGCTAAGCTCCTGAGTGCTCAGCAGTTCACAGATATTGATAACCCGCTCAAAACTGTTGGCCTGAGGGAAAGGAATCTCCGGTTCCTGCAAAAGTTGTGTCCCCTCAGCGACATCATGTAAATCATCTGCCCCTATGGCTGTATCTTCGATGGAATAATTTTTATGTTTCACCAATACCAAGGAATTATAAGCATTAGGATCCTGAAACTCATATTCATATAAACTGAAAACACCATTTGAGTAGACTAGAAATATGGGTCTGACTTGTTTCGTAACCCGGCTGCTCCAGACTCTGAAGGGATAATAGAGTTGACGGACCAGAAAATCTTCCGCCAGATCTCTTTTGGCCTCCAGCAAAGAGAGACTGTGAACACCCTCAAGAGCCGCATCGATTTCAATTTGAGAATTGCTTACGGCAACCTCTGTCGGGCACTGCGTCCTTAAGTTCCGAATCGTAAAGTCAAACTGTCCCGATCCCATACGTCCTGACACAGTGGCATAAAGCGTCTCTTCCTCTAAAAAATCCGCCAGCATTCCCGAGGCCAGAGCGCAATTAACAGCGATAGCCTCACTGGGGATATGGCTGGCGCTGAGACTTTGCAGATTCGGCGGCAAGGACACGCGGGTCACTGTGGTATCCACGATTTGAAAAGTCTGATAAGCCTCAAAATGAGAGATGATATAGTCGCCGCGGGATATAGGCAGTATCGCTAATTTATTCCTGGCAAATATCCGGGGCAAATTGATATTATGATCAAACTTGGCCATTAACCGTGGTTCACGGTATTCCTTGATCTGTGACGCAGAAATAGTAAATTTCCCTTCGGCTTCGATCCGGGATAATATATCATATTTTTTGAACAAGGATTCCCAGGCCTGATCGTTTTGGCTTTTAGGGTGTTCACTTATAATTCCTCACCACCACTTCGTCTATTTGCCCTCTCTTGGCTGCATTGGAATTGATAGCGCGTTTTGCTTTCACGATGGTTATCTGATAGGCCCCATATTGCTCCTTGATAAATTCCGTCGCCGAATTGGAAAGCATAAACTTGATTCCCCGCCGATCAAGTTCATCACAGCATTCCCGCAGCCTGATCTGCTCAGCCCGGTCAAATCCGCCTTTAGCATAGCCGGTAAAATTGGCTGTGCTGGAAACAGGATCATAGGGTGGGTCCAGATAAACGAAGGTCCCTTTGGCAACACCGGCCAGGACTTCCGCATAATCCGTGCTGCTGAAGGTGATCTGCGCTCTCTGAAAATAGGCGCTGACCGCTCTTAAGGTGTGCTCATTCACAATATTGGGGTTTTTGTAATGACCAAAAGGCGTATTGAATTCCCCGGCATTGTTCACTCTGAACAAGCCATTGTAACAGGTCTTATTCAAATAGATAACCCGGGCCGCTTTCTGCACTTTGCTCAAATTCCCGTATTTTTCTTTATCCCGGTCCCAGTCCCTGACACGATAAAAATGCTCTTCTTCATTGGGATGCTCGCCTAGTGCCCTAATCAGCTCTTCCACATCATCCCGGATCACTTCATACATCCGGATAAGTTCACTATTGATATCATTTACCCAGGCGGTATCCGGCTGTAATTTAAACAGAACCGCTCCACCACCGCAAAAAGGCTCACAATATGACATGACTCTTTTAGGAAATAAAGGAGTCAGATCCTCTAAAAGTTGGCGTTTACCCCCAACCCATTTTACAACAGGCGCAACCAGCCGATCCTTATGCATCATTGTCCTCACTCTCTGAGTATAACTTCACACACATTCTATCACATTGCAGGGTACTATTGCTGAAAAAACCAGCGCCGGAACAGACTTTTTTGGACAGGCATAAAAAAGCCTTGAATCCGCTTTGGCAGCGATTTCAAGGCCTTCCTTCTTTAAGTATATGGTGGGTTTGAGAGGACTCGAACCTCCGACCCCCGCGATGTCAACGCGGTACTCTAACCAGCTGAGCTACAAACCCTTAAATGGTGCCGATGACCGGAATCGAACCGGTACGGGCTTTAAGGCCCGCGGGATTTTAAGTCCCGTGCGTCTGCCAGTTCCGCCACATCGGCAATTATAAACGTATTATTGGAGGCGGCACCCAGATTTGAACTGGGGATAAAGGTTTTGCAGACCTCTGCCTTACCACTTGGCTATGCCGCCGAAGAAATGGAGCGGGTGACGAGATTCGAACTCGCGACTTTCACCTTGGCAAGGTGACACTCTACCACTGAGTTACACCCGCGTGGTGCCTTAGGACGGAATCGAACCGCCGACACGAGGATTTTCAGTCCTCTGCTCTACCGACTGAGCTACCAAGGCATAAAGATGGCGACCCCGATCGGACTTGAACCGACGATCTCCTGCGTGACAGGCAGGCATGTTAACCACTACACCACGGGGCCTTATTTTGGTGGGCGATGACAGGATCGAACTGCCGACATCCTGCTTGTAAGGCAGGCGCTCTCCCAGCTGAGCTAATCGCCCGCGTCAACTGACGAATTTTAGTATACACAAAAAACGGTTTTATGTCAAAGGTTTTTGGATTATTTGTTGTTGGATTATTTTTATTTTACAAAACTCAAAATTGCTTCCCTTACGATCTTCGCTGCTAAAAGAGCCGTACGCTCACTGGTGTCCATAAGAGGGGATACTTCCACCAGATCAAAGCCCACCACATCCAGCTCACTGAGGGCATGAACGGCTTTGATGATTTCCCGGGAAGTACATCCACCGGCTTCCTGAGTCCCAGTGCCTGGGGCAAAGGCCGGATCCACCACATCAATATCTAGCGTCACATAGACCGGCTTCCCTTTAAGCTCCGGCAGGACAGCCTTGAGGGGCTCCAAAACCTCTTCTACCACCAAATGATTGTGTTCCTTAGCAAAAAGGAATTCCTCCCGGGTTCCGGAGCGTATGCCAAACTGGTAGACCCGGTGGGGCCCCAGAGCTTCCGAGATTTTGCGCATCACCGTAGCATGGGAATTAGGCTCACCGGAGTAATCTGTACGCAAATCGGCATGGGCGTCAAAATGCACCACCCGGAGCTCAGGATACTTCTCAATGAAGGGTTTAAGCAAAGGATAGGTAACCAGGTGTTCTCCCCCTAAGAAAATGGGAAATTTCCCGTCTTCTACCACCTGCCGGGCAGCGGCTTCGATCACTTGCAAAGATTTTTCAACATTGCCAAAGGGCAGGCTTAAATCTCCACAATCGCAATAAGCATAATCAGAGAGATCCTTATCCAGATACACACTATATTCCTCAATCCCGATGGAGACATTGCGGATACTCAGGGGGCCCAAACGGGTACCCGGGCGAAAACTCACCGTATAATCCATAGGAATCCCCAAAATTACCGCGTCAGCCTCTTCATAAGGGGTTTCTCCTCCCATAAACACACCGGGGCTTTCTGTCATCTTCATGAGCGTCTCCTTGGACATCGTACTTCACCGCTTTCTTTATTTTTGCCTATTCTCTGAGCCAGCATCTAACCATTTAAATATAAACATTCGCATATCTCCACTCGAATGTAACGGCAAAAGGAGATCTCTCTGCTCAGAGATCCCCTTATCTTGATTGCCGATTCTAGATTAAGTATCGTTCAGCAAGGTAAACATTATACTCATTCAGGTTCTAGCTGGATGAAACCTTCTTCTCTTTCACCACATCATCATATTTGATGGAGCGAGTGTGCTTGGTATGGGACCATGATTTATCCTTGCGGTTGACAAAGCCCAGAAAGACGATAGGAATCCAGCTGTAGATAAATACGGGGTATAGGATCAACCCTGCATAAGCACGCCAAGGCAGGCGTTCCAGAGCCAAGGCAGCCACAGGGAAGACCAGGGAAAATGCGGAAAGAATCTGCCAGCCCGACCAAGGCATAACCACGTTAAAGACTTGAGTATAGGAGGATTGAAGGCCGGAAATCAGATTAACAAACATAAAGAATGTGGCGATCATAACCAAAGCCGGTTGGAACAAATGAACCGCCGCATCAAAGTACATGAGCTTCCGTTCCTTGAACGCCTTATAAATCAGGGGGAAGAAATACCGGCCTGCCACATCCACTTGACCCTGAGCCCAGCGTTTTCGTTGATTCCAGGCTTGGATAAAGGTCAGGGGCTTCTCATCATAGACAATGGCGTCATGTGCCCAAGTCGTCTTGATGCCGCTGATCAGCGCTTTCATAGTAAACTCTAAGTCTTCAGTAAGGGAGGTCGCTCCCCAGCCAAGATCCTTCAACACCTTGGTGGAGATACACATACCGGTTCCGCCCAACACATTATTGAGAAAGCCGGTATTATAGCGGGCCAGCTGCAAAAGCCTGTTGGAAAGCCAGAAGGTAATCGAGAAGGTGTTGGTGACCCAGGTATCATAGGGATTCTTTGAATCCAGATAACACTGAACAATTTGGTGACCCTGACAAAGTTTGCTGTTCATTTCGACTAAAAAGGTCTCATTGACCAGATTATCCGCGTCAAAAATAATGACGGCGTCATAGTGTCGTTCCAGCTTAAACAAACGATGGAACATCCACTCCAGAGCATAGCCCTTTCCCCGTTTTTCATTATTAAAACGTTGATGGACCAAGGCCCCGGCGTTTTTGGCGATTAAGGCCGTTTTGTCGGTGCAGTTATCTGCGACGACAAAAACATCGTAAAGTTCTTTCGGATAGTCCAGATTCAACAAATTATCCACTAAAGGCCCGATGACCGCCTCTTCATTATGAGCAGCCACTACCAGAGCAAAGCTCTTCTCCGGTTCCAAAACCTTTTTGTCCGGTCTGCGAAACAAACCAAACATGGACAACACAAAATAGTAAAATGTCATAAAAATGATGATCAACTGTACTGGAATCATGATCATATTGAACAAGTGAGAACCGGTAACACCAGACATAAAATCCATGTTCCCAACCTCCTTTTAACCTTAACCATAATATCACAGCGCCATTTTCCCCGCAAGGCGAAAGATGTCTAAAAAAAGGACAACTTATGCTTGTCCTAAGCATTTATATGCAAATGTACTCTGGATTATACCTTAAAAAAATTATCTTACCGCCGATTATGAGACTTTAACCAGAATAAAAGCAGCAAGGAAGTGGCAAAAACAAGAAATACAAAACTCACTTTAAGGGCCAAACCAATCGAGGACCAATATACTGTGCTCACCGAATTCCCTGTCACCCAGGGTATGGCCGCCCTGAATATCTTGGCAATGCCTTGACCTATAAGCAAAAAAAGTCCCAACCCGGAAAGAAGAACGATAACGCCAACGATTCCTATCGGGGTATCCAAATGCCAACGGCGGGTTAATTCCTTTTTGACCCAATAGAACTCAATTCGTAACTCCCTAAACAAGCGGTTCAGCATGATAATTCACCTCTTGCTAACAGATTATGTTAGCAAGGTTCCGCAAAGAATTTGACCCCTCAGGTATAAAACTGCTAATTTATGGATAAAATCTCTTCCAAGGAGGTGGCTCATTTGCCTAAGTTCTCAGATGACGGTAAATATGTCCATTGCGCTTTTTGTAACCAAAAATTCCGTTTCGAGTTTGATGCACTTCATCATGAAAAAGAGAAGCACGCCGACAAAATGTGATTGACTTAAAAGAAAGCCGCTCATAATCGCTTGGGATTATGGAGCGGCTTTCTTTGAATCTCCAGGATTGTGAACTTTATGTTTAGGGTCTGACTAAGATGTTCTTTAAAGTCTCCAGATACATCCTCGAAAATGCCCCCTCCTGATCTTCCAAATAGGCTAATGCTTCCTCCACCTCCACTGTCTTTCTATATGGTCTTCCTGCCGTTATCGTATCGAATGCATCAGCAATCATAACGATTTTTACATATTCATTAATTTGGCCCTCTTGCAGCTGATTCGGATATCCGCTTCCATCTAATCTTTCATGATGCTGTGCTATTATGTCCTGACTTAATATCGGAAATGCACAATCCGTGGTGCATTCTACACCTAATTCACAGTGTTGCCGGAGAATGTCCTTTTCTATATCACTTAGTTCTGTCCGCTTTTGTATAATTTTTTTAGGAATAAGCAATTTTCCAACGTCGTGAAGAATCCCCCCCACCCCAAGATCCCAAAGGGATCTTTGAGAAACTCCCGACTCTATAGCCATCATTAGGGAAAGAAGAGCCACATCGATAGAGTGTGTATAGAGCCAATTAATATGGTTGCCTAATGCTGTGAGATACATATACCATGGTTTTCTTTTTGACTCAAATACGATATTGACAAGCAAGGCACTGGCCTGGTCAAGCAATTGGTCGTCGGCTCGTTTATATCGCTCATCTTTTCTACATATTTTTTGTTTAATTTTTTCGTATGATGCCAATGTTCTTTCATTCGCCTCTGTCTCAGATAAAAAATCGTATTTTCTCTGCAGCCTCAAAAATTGACTTAAGGTAATTTTTGTTCCCTTAGCTGATAAAAGAAGTCCTTGCTCATTGTAATAATCCTTTGGGCAAACAATTCTTTTCATATCTGCTGACTCACCTCCATTTGATTTCATTCTTAATTAATATAAAAATCAAAAATTTATGCAACAAAATCACAATTTTGTTGCATAAATAGCGTATTACGAAATAAATAGCTTTCTAAGTTTATCTTTACTCTATTAAACCAAAATACTCTGCGAAAATTTTTAAAGCATGGTGTATTTTATTGATCAAATAGCCTTAATTACTAACATTAAGATTATAATGGATAAGGAAAATGTATGCAGGAGGAAAAGTAATGACGGTTGAACCAATTCGAGATAAAGCACAAATACGAACATTGTATAACCATCTTAATCAATCTCATCCTAAATATGCTATGATCTTTAAATTTGGAATTAATACAGGATTGCGGATCAGCGACATCATCACACTTAAGGTTTCCGATATTTACGGTAGCAAGAAGCAGTTTAAAGATTACTTGGTTTTAACAGAACAAAAAACTGGGAAATTAAAAAAAATTAAATTGAATGATACTTTGCGAAAAGCATTGAATATTTATATCCATAAGCAAAACTTGGAACTAATGGACTATTTATTTCCGAGTCAAAAAGGGGGCTATATAGGCAGAATTCAGACATACCGGGTATTAAAACATTCCGCCCTTGCATTAGGCATAGAGAATTTCGGAACACATAGTCTTAGAAAAACATGGGGTTATTGGACATATAAACTATCTCAGTATAATATAGGTCTAGTCATGGATATTTTTAATCATAGTTCACAGAGTGTTACTTTGCGTTATATTGGTATTAATCAAGACCAGAGAGATCAATTGTACGATATAGTTCAACTTTAAAAATCACTTGCTTTGTTTCAATATCTGGAGCTTTGGGCTCAGCCCATTATAATTGACATGCATAACCCCAGTAAGGTATATTAAAATAAAAAATGCAACAAAATTGTGATTTTGTTGCATTTTTATTTTTACCTATCATTCCGGACTTTATACAACACTTTGGGTCTATCCTAGATTTTCCAATGGCTTTAAGATTGGCCCTTCAATGGGAGAAAACCGCCACCCATATTATGAGGTGACGGTCATCATAATTCTTTAATATTCCTCAGAGCCCCTTTCTCAAGTCAATTTATGCTTAGGCTCTGCCATAGCATATTTTGCGATATTCACGGAATGATCGCCGATACGCTCTAAATTGCTGATGATATTTAAAAAGACTGCCCCATAGCTGCCGTTACATGTTCCTTCATTGAGGCGATGAATATGACCATCCCGCAATTTGGCTTCCATTTCATCAATGACATCATCATATTCCAGAACCTTTTTCGCCAGTTCCACATCATTTTTTTGAAGAGCATCTAAAGAAGCCTGATAAATATCCTGGACATTTGCAAACATCTCCATGAGATCCTTTTGAGCCTCTTCCGAAAATTTAACTTTATTCTCCAAGGCATAGTCTGTAAGTTCGATGAGGTTTACTGAGTGGTCTCCTACCCGTTCCATATCCCCGATAACCTGCAGCACCCGATATCGCTGATCCGACTGTTCCTTGGTCAGGTTCGTTCCGGAGGTGGCTTTCAGAACATACTCGGTGATCTGGTTCTCTAAACGGTCTGTGGCACTTTCCATTTGAATCACATATTGCCGGTTTGCACTCTGCCGCTTAAAGAAATAGTTCATAGCGTTGTCCACAGCTTGTCCGGCCACCTTGCCCATGTGCATGACCTCCCGGCTGGCATTGGCCAAAGCTACAGAAGGATTGCCGAAGAAGCGCCGGTCCAGATATTGAGCATTGGCATCCACAACCACTTCATCCTTCTCCGGGATAAGCTTAGTCACGATAGCCGCTAATACTCCTACAAAGGGCAGTTGCATCAGGGTATTGGTCATATTGAATAAACCATGGGTCTGAGCTATTTTCATTTTGATCGCCAAGGTTTCCCACCCTCCCCCACCGGGAATCAGGAAGGCGATGAAATTCGTAAACTGTTCAACCATTAAGGGAAAAATACCCAAAATCGTGAGGGGCAGGAAGATAAACGTCCCTATAAAATTAAACAAAAAATGAGTGGCAGCCGCCCGACGAGCGGATACGGAAGCACCGATTCCTGCCAGAAGAGCTGTGATGGTGGTTCCGATATTATCCCCAAAGAGGATGGGAACCGCTTGTTGATAAGTCACTACCCCTTGATTGGCCAATTCCTGCAGCACTCCGATGGTAGCGGAGCTGCTTTGGACGATGCAGGTGAATACGGTGCCGATGAGCACACCTAAAAGGGGATTATTATCCACATTGCTCATCAAACCAATAAAGTACGCAGACTCTTTGAGCGGGCCCAGTCCGTCTCCCATAATACTCATACCATAAAAGAGTAAACCAAAGCCTAATAAGACTTGCCCAAAATAGGTAAGTCTTTTGTTCTTAATAAAGAAAAGGATAAGTACACCTACAGCAATAATAGGAAGGGCATAGTCTTCCAACTTGATACCGATGAGATAGGCCGTCACAGTGGTACCAATATTGGCCCCCATAATGATGCCAATGGCTTGCCGCAGGTTTAATAAGCCCGCATTAACAAGGCCTACGGTGAGAACCGTCGTACCGCTGCTGCTTTGAATAAGCCCGGTGACAATAAGTCCGGTAAGCACTCCTCGAAGCGGTGTTTTTGTTCCTTTTTCCAATATGACACGGAGTCTGTCGCCAGCCACTGCCTGCAGCCCATCGGACATAGACTTGATACCGTACAAAAAAAGACCTAAGCCACCAAGGAAGTGAAATAGCATGGTTTGTACATCCATAAACTCAACCTTTCTTAGACAAGCTGTCACGGGTATTATACATGAGTAATTTGGACAAAACCATTAAGGGAATGTTAAATTGTATCCACAGAGAGATCTCAATATTTCGCCAACGGCTTTAAGGTTGGTCCTTCGATGGGATTGCCATCCACATCGTAGCGGGAGCCGTGGCAAGGGCAATCCCAGGACAGCTCTGCATCATTCCACTGGACCTCACAACCCAAATGGGGACAGGTGGTATCCACCCGATGCAGATTCGCCTCAGAATCCATATAAAGCCCCACACGACGGCCATCCATATTGGCAATCACTGCCTCACCGGGTCTTAAGCTATAGATTTCTTTCCCTCTCATGAGCTTTCCCGCAACGAGATCAAAGGCCAGCAAAGAACTATTGGCCATAAAACTTGCTGCGAAATTCAAAGATATTGACCGGGAGGGAGCATAAACCTCTTGCCAGGGGGAAGCTCCTCTTACGATCCGATCCCGGATAATTAAAGCGGCTACCGTACCATGGGTCATTCCCCATTTCCGAAATCCCGTGGCAATCAATAGATTCGGCTTGCTCCTGCTGATTGGCCCAATGTAAGGCAGGTCATCCAAGGTGGTGCAGTCCTGTGTGGACCAATAATAGGGAAATTCCTCTACAGTAAAAAGCCCTTGGGCAAACTCCATGAGATTTTTATAGTGTTCAGTCAGATTTTTCCCATGTCCTGTTCTATGCTTTTCACCAACGATAAGAATTCTCTCTCCATCAGGAGTCGGCAATCCCCTCAAGGAACGGGCCGGCTCTTCCGCATTAATGTACATTCCGCCGGGAAATGCCTCCTTTGCTTTAACGACTACAGCATATTCCCTTTCCTGATAAATTCTGGACACGTAAAGGCCAGGTAAAATATTAAATGGATAATGACAAGCCATCACCACATAATCGGCCTTTACCCTGCTGCCTTGCTGGGTTAGCACTATAAAGGGACCATCTCCGCGGATATCCACAGCTTTAGTCTGTTCAAAAATATGCCCCCCCTTTTCCGCGATCTTGCCGGCGAGGGCGAGAAGATATTTGCGAGGATGGAACTGGGCCTGCTGATCAAAGCGCAAAGCTCCCTTGACGGCAAGAGGCAGGTCCAGCTCAGTGACATAATGAGCATCAATCCCGCATTGTTGAGCTGCTTTCATTTCCTTTTCCAGCTTCTCTTTGCTTTTATTCTGTTGAGTGTAGATATAAGCCGGCTGCCGGGTAAAGTCACAGTCAATAGCCTCCCGTTCCACCAGCTTTGCCACGAACTCTATGGCGGATTCATTAGCTTCGGCATATTGTTTTGCTTTTTCCGCTCCCATCTGCCCCAGGAGCTTATCGTAGATAAGCCCGTGCTGGGAGGTGAGCTTGGCAGTGGTATAGGCTGTCGTACCCTGGAGGATGCGGTCTGTTTCCAGTACGGCCACCTTAAGCCCTTCCTGGGTGAGAAGATAAGCTGAGCTGATTCCGGCCATCCCCCCACCGATTACCACAGCATCAACGGAGATATCACCTGTTAAAGAAGGGTAGTTGGTCTTGGGTGTGGAATCCAGCCAAAAAGAGGGTGGCGTGCCCTGGCTTTTATCCAGATAATACTTGCCCTTTGTATGATCAATCTTCATGAATTTAACACTCCCTAAAACCAGAAATTTTAGTATTGACTGCCTTATTTAGGTTACCCCCTTTTTCCGTTATCACTCCTTATTTATTGCCGGTTCTTTGCTCAACCTTCCTCCTCCGGACCTCCGGCATCCACAAGGAAACCCTCAACATCCGTTCCTATGAACAGTTGCTGAGGGTTTTAACTTTGCCTGATTTTTAGAGTTTCACTGATAAATGGGTATCGTATCTCTTGCTATCGATATTCAGATAGATTCCGAACTCACCGGACAATCCTTCTCTGCTGACATAGAACTGGAAATCGTTGTCGTTCTGCTCTTCGAAGGAGACACAAGCCGCTGTGACATCATGAACTTCCGTAGGAATGTTATAGAATTTGGATTGCTCCGCACCCTTTAGTTCAAGGAATACCTGGGAGCCTTCTCTAAAGCTTGCACGAATTGCCAGCCGGTCTTCTTCAAGGATGACATTAAGATTATGCTTCTCCGAAAGCTCTGTTTCGGCATCTTTAAAGTTAACTTTCATGAATTCAGGAGTTACGCCAAAACCACCGAGGAGCTCACCTTTGCCAAGGACGAGGTTGGTCTTTTCATCGTATGGGCTGACCCTTCTCGCTCTGTAATAATTGCCGCCTTGAACTTTCAGCTCGTATTTTAACTGATCATTTTGTACTTCCACGGTGATGGATTCCAAGGTTAAATGGATATGCTCATCTTTGTATTTGTTCAGAAGCATTGCTCCTAAGCCATCGGTGTGCTTGCCTCTGTAAGTAGCGATACCGCCGGAGTGAACCATATAGTGACCTTCGCCGTAATAGTCTACATTGCAGATATAAGGAGAGTAGAATTCGGCCCCTCTTTCCTTACCATACTGCCATACTTGTTCGATCTCCATTTTATCGGTATCGATTCTATAAATTACACCGCGCGAGAAGTTCTGCTCAGGGTCCACACGGGTGGCCTCATTTTTAGAACGGTAGGTTCCGTTATCGAAGAGGAAGACATCGCCGTTGGGCAGGATTCTGGCGGCATGCTGCTCATATTGCCAGTCAAAATCTCCCTTGGTTACATTTTTGAAGAAGTATTTTTGCCATTCTTCCGACCAACCTTCCGGGTCGCCGAGGATCCAGTTCAGTGCTCCGCTATCATAGTCAAAGTTGATGACGGCATCCATATGACGGCCTGACATGGTGATGGAGTTGGTGGGTTTATCATACCACACCGCATTATTGTGGAACCAGTCATGATGATTCCAGTCTCCTGCTTTCCCTTGACCCCTGGGGAGGATTTTCTGCAGATCCCAGGACTTAATAACTGCTCCTGTAGCACGCTCGATTTCGACCACAAAGTCTTCCACGGAATCGTTGAAGTCGTTGTCAGAGGCAGCCAGGATATTGCCGTTTTCCAATTCTACCGCATCATGGTGGTAGCCGCCGGGGAGACGATATTCTTTATAAATCTTTCCACAGAAATCCATTTCCATAACGCCGACGTTATAGTAAGGTTTTTGAACCGTTCTATGAGAGGTATAGAGCAATCTTCCGTTTTCTAATTTCTTAATATCCCAGCTCTGCAAATTGGTAATGCACCATCTCAGATCTCCGGCATAGTCAAAACCAGCTGTTCGTGCTGATTCAATAAGAGGCGTTGTGGTAGAAATGAGCATGAAGTCTTTGCCGAAATACTCTGGTGTGGTCCGGCAATACAAAGCTTTGTTGACATTGAGCTCTTCCACTTCAATTTTAACTTCAGAGGTTTTACCGTTGCTAAGTTTGATCACCACCGTGTTTACATAATCGTCATACAACCCGTAGACCGGTAAAACATGCTCTTTAGCCGCCGCAAAGGTATGGCTGAGATCTCCTTCTATGGCTTTCCCTTTAACTGTGATTTCCGCGGTTGTTTCCTCATCTGTGTTAAAGCAGATGACCGCTGCAAGAGGGTTGATGATATAGGGATTTTTTACTACCAAGGGACTCTCTGCAGTATAGTTCCCCGCTCTGAGTTCTGCTAAAAATCTTTCCTCAGACTCAGCCTGCAAGGTAATAAGGTGTTTTTCGGTATTCAAGTATGTTCTCAAAACTTCCACTCCTTACTAATGAAAAATTCAAACAAATTAAACTTAAATTTAAACTTCCTTAGGAATTGAATAGTTAGGCTTATGGCACTTGCACTCTCTGGCACAATTATATAATAATTATTTTCTTTTTCTATCAATACTTTTTTGTTCTCTTCAACAACAATTAATTGTACTTGTATTTTCCTTATAAAACCTATAACGGCTTTTTATGATGACTATAACCAATATAAAATTTACAGCGGTATGTTATTCTGTTATTCTCAAAGAGAAAGTTAGGATTTTCACTTGCTCTCTTAAGTTCTCTTACTATTTATATGGGATACGCTTGCCTAAGCAATTTCAGAGATTTTATGGGCTCTTGCTTATGCGGCGATTTACTGAGAGGAGTTTATTCTTTATGGCAAATGCAGAAACCCAAACAATGAATTTGGATCCCAGAACACCTCTGTTTACAAAAGCCGATAGGATGATGTATATACACAGCGCCATCGGTTTTGCTATTATGGCAATCTTTTGGCTGGCACCGGCCGCTGCTCCCCTCACTCCTATAGGAATGAAATTAGTCGGTATCTTTCTGGGCATGGTCTATCTATGGTCAACCGTCAGCTGTTTATGGCCCAGTGTTCTCGGTCTCTTCCTTATTGGCTTAAGCGGCTTTGCCGGTCAAGGATTTGCCGGTATGAAAGCCGTTGTGTTAACCGGCTTTGGTAATGACACCGTTGTCATGATGCTTTTCATTATGGTTCTGTTTGGAGCTATGGATGAAGTAGGGTGCACTCAATACATTGCTCGCTGGTTTTTGACTCGAAAGATCATCACCGGCCGGCCTTTTGCCTTTTTAGCTGTATTCTACCTTGGATGTTATGTACTTTCCACCTTGGTTTCACCTATTACATCCTTGTTGCTGCTCTGGCCGGTTTCACTGAAAATCATGAAAACCTTAGGTGTCGAGCGCACAGATAAGATCTGGCCTATATTCTTTGTGGGAATGTTCTTCATTTCTGCTATAGGTATGCCTTTCTTCCCCTTCCTAAGCGCTCAGCTCGTAGTTTTAAGCGCTTTCGATGCCATGACCAAAGGAACCATGCCTGTTCCTTATCTCCCCTATATGGCCTTAAACTTTATCATGTCCATGCTCCTGATCGTCACCTTTCTTGGGGCGGTAAAGTTCATCTTCAGACCTGATATAAGTAAGCTGAAGGCTATTGACGCGGAAAGAATCGCCGAACAGGAAAAGCTCCCTCCCATGAATATCCAGCAAAAAATTATGATGGCTGTTTTACCTACCTTCATTCTCATGCTGCTGGCTCCCAGCTTTTTGCCCAAATCTCTGGCAATTGTGAAATTCCTGGGCAGCTTGGGTACTATTGGTGTGGCAATGTTCTGGATTGCTATCCTCTGCTTTATCAGGATCGGCGGCAAGCCGATTATTAACTTTAAAGAAGTGGCTTACAGACAATTGTCATGGGACGTCTTCTTCCTCGTTGCCGCAGCGGTCTATGCTGCTAATGCCATTTCCCATGAGTCTACAGGCGTTAACGCTTTTGTCATCCAGCTCCTTAACCCCATTCTAGGGGATGCTTCCGAAATGGTTTTTGTGGCTATTTTATTCACTGCTGCCATCGTATTGACGAATTTCGCCAACAATGCCGCTATGGCTATCATCTTAATGCCGATTATTCTCGCCTTCTGCGGCCAGTTAGGCCTGCCTCCTATCCCCATCGCTATGGGCGTTACACAATTGGTTTTCCTCGCCATGCTTACTCCTGCTGCTTGCCCTCATGCCAGTATGATGTTTGGGCGTAAAGACATTTATGAGGTCAAAGATATTATGAAATATGGATTCCCCATGGTCACTATCGGTTTATTATATTTCATTTTTATCGGTTATCCTTTAGCTAAATTCCTCTTCGGTGCTTAAACCTAACAGAGATCTAAAAAGCCCTAAGCAAAGCATTTTAATATGCTGCCTTAGGGCTTTTTCTTTTCAAATAGAATTTTGGAGATAATTTCTTTTATATTTTGAGGTTTTAAAATTGATTATAGATGAAATTTACCTCATTGGCTTCCGCCAAGACATACACCACTATGATACCCAGGATGATCGCAGTATAAAGCAGGCTTTCACCGAGCATAGGCAAGAATCGCTTCATTGACTTCCACCCACCCTTTCCACCCCAGATGCATGGTATCCCGCAGAAAATAGGGATCATATTCGTGATCGGAAAAATCCGCAAACTCATATCCGGCCTTGGTAACGAGCTGCTTCACTTTTTCATAGTATTGAGCTCTGTCCTGCCGAGGGAATCCGCAATAATCATACCAGAGTCCGTTGACCGGAATACTGACGAATAAGGGTTCAATCTCCAATTCCTGACACAGTGAAAGCAACAACTCTAAATCCCCATACTCAGGGGACTCCAGATAAGACTGGTCGTGCATAGAGTCTTTATAGTTGGGAAGCTTTTCCTTCAAATAGTCATTAAAATAGCCGTTGTCGATTCCAAATTGATTGTTATCTGAACGGGCTTTCCCCACCTCCTGGGCACGTTTCTTTTCCGCTTCCCAATCGATCTTTACGGTGGACCGCTCTATGGCCGGTTTCATATTACTTTTATCCTTCCCCTTAAGAGGAGGCTCTTCCACAAGGGTTCGGTAGCCCTGGACATGGTCCTTGGTTGATAACAGAGCCTCTTTTAATCTATAGTAGGGTTGCAGCGCGCCAAGGGAGATCTGAGCTTGCTCAGCATCATTGGCTGAGAGATAAGATAGAATCCGCATATCCATGCTTTCATCCTGGGCTAATAAGGAATCCACCCGTTGAGCAGTTAAACGTTTTAACTGGGGACTGATCTCTTCATTGTTTAAAAAAGTCAGATACTGCTGTTGGGAAAAATTCTTCTGGAAATCGTCAGAAGTTATCCCTGTTTTGCTGAACCACTGAGGAGAGAGAAAGAACACAATCTTCTCTCCTTTTAGAGAATCACCTAAAGCACCGAAATTAATCAGATGAATCAAGCTTTGGCAATATCCTCTGCCAATTAGGTTATAGTAGACTCCTTCGTATTGTCCCGCAAAGAAGTTTACCGGCTGAAAGGGATCGGTTGACCCGCTCAATTCTGAAGACCCATAAACCGGGATGCTGCCGCCCTTTTCCAGCCCGACCCTTTGCAGAATCAGACCTTGGTTCTTCTGAATGTTTAATTTGTAACCAAAAGACGGATCGTAATTATCAGCAATTTTGGAGACCAGAATTTCGTTGCCGCCCCAAACAACAAGACATGAAATAACTAAAGCTAAAACTATGGGGAGAAACCTTTTCATCCAGCAACCCTCTTGCTGAAGGCGGCGATGATTTTAGCCGGTGTGTCAATATCTGTTCTTTCGATCTCTGTAGGTTCAATTTTGATCCCCAGCTCTTCTGCACCCACTAAAAGTTCAATCACTCCTAAAGAGTCTAAGATTCCAGCTTCAAAAAGATTCATATCCCGTTCATTTCGCACCTCGTCGGTGCCGCATACCCGTTCCAACAGACTTAAAATCTTTTCTTCCATCGTTAAGCTACTCCTTTAAAATTTTATTAAATTATTTAAATAAATACCCCGAGAAGATCAAGAAGCCAAAGCAAACCAGATGAAATGTAACCAAAGTAGATGCCCCAATCCACAGGGGAGTGTTCTTATATTTCTTATAGAGAGCACTATGCCTCTGAAAGTAGTCCGTACCCACAATCAAGCCCCCGTGGTAAAGTCCATAGAGAAGGTAATGTATTTCTGTACCATGCCAAATTCCCATAGTTCCCATGGTTAATAGATAGCCAAGATAGGAAGCAGTGTATCGGTTCTTAAAGCGTTTTTTCTTCATGGAGGCCATGACAAAGCGTGTGTAAAGGTAGTCTCTGAACCAAAAAGACAGGGTCATATGCCAGCGGTTCCAAAAATCTTTAATATCCTTGCTTATAAAGGGCTTGTCGAAATTCTCCGGGGTTTTGACTCCCAGGATATAGCTTATCCCGATGGCCATCAGGCTATATCCCGCAAAATCAAAGAACAAATAGAAGCTGTACCCATACATATAATTTACGGTTTCCGCCAGTCCATGGGCTTCTGTGGGGATTTTACTCAACCAGTAGGTGTAGATACTATTCCCCAGAATAAACTTATAACCCGCGCCAAGGAGCAGCTTACGCAGTCCCTGATAGACCCTATGGAGATATTCATGGCGAGGAATGATCTGATTGACTTCAGACAGGAATCTTCTCGAGCGATCAATCGGCCCGGAACTCAGGGTTGGAAAAAACAAGAGAAAATACGTGAAGTCCACTAGTTTTACTTCCTTAATAAGGCCATCGCTTATTTCCAGAAGCATCTGAATGACTTTAAAGGTAAGATAAGAGATTCCCAAAAAACCCAGAAGCCGATCTGTAAAGAGGTGACCCCATTTGGATAAAGCCAGCGGAACTAAGGCTAAGAGGATGGTCAGCCATAAAACCCATCTCTGAGGGTACTTTTGCTTCAGAAGACTATATCCTTTAACAAGAAAGAGTTCCCCCAGGTAAAATAATACCAGCAAAAAAAGCTGAAGCTTAGAATCTGAGAAAAGCAGGCCGATGATGAGCAAAGAGGCTGCCAGCCCATAAAGTTTAAGAGGTTTTTCCATAACCCCTAAGCAGGTGCCGGGAAGCAAAATCAGCCCGATGATATAAAAGAAAAAAAGATTACTATACGGAATCACTGAAATTCCTCCATAAGTGCAGCCCGGTTCACTTTGCCATTGACCGTCATCGGCAAAGAATCCCTAAACATGATTTTCCTTGGAATCATATAGTCCGGCAGATAGTTTTTTAATTCAGCTTTGATCATCTGCCCTATCTCAAACTCCCTTTTATCGAGCTTTTTGTTCGGAACGACTACTCCTGCCAGATAGTGAACCCGCCCGTCTTTTTTAATGGGCAGGACGATGGCATTGGCAACCCCTTCCACCTTGCGCAGGTTATTTTCAATATCCTCTAGCTCAATGCGATAGCCATTCAGCTTGATCTGAAAGTCGATTCTCCCTCCATAATGAAGAAGACCTTCTTTCAGATAGCCCTCATCCCCCGTCCGGTAGCACCGTTTCACATCCCCGTCCCAGGATCGGGCGAAAAATGCCTTATCTGTCATTTCTTCATTGCGATAGTAGCCCGGGCTTACACTAGCCCCCAGGATGACGATTTCACCCTGGCTCCCTTCCTCCTGAGGAACCCCTTCCGAATCCACGATGAGAAGGCGACAATCCTCCTTAACCCTTCCTACCGGCAGAGGCTCCTTCCTGGCGCACATCTCCAAATCCACTATAAGAGCTGTCACCGCTACGGTCGCTTCCGTGGGGCCGTATGAATTGATAACCTTCCCTTGAGGAAATCGCCGGTATAATTTTTCCGCACATTGATTGCTCAAGGTCTCTCCACAAAACATAAACACTTTCAGGTCAGGAAGAAGTTCGTCATTGAAGCTGGAGTCTCCCAGGCACATCTCGGCAAAGGATGGCGTAGAGACCCATACCGTTAGCCCAGATTGCTTGAAATAGGCGAAGAGCTCCTTAGGTTCAGCGATCATGGCCTTATCAATACTATAGAGGGTAGAACCGGAAGTGAGGGCCAGATAGAGATCCATCACCGACAGATCAAAGGAAAAGGGAGCCTGGTTCAGGAACACCTCAGCCTCAGGAAACCGCCCTACTCCCACACCCCAATGTACAAAACTCTCCAGATTTGCCAGGGTTATCTGAACCCCTTTGGGTTTTCCTGTGCTTCCTGAAGTGTAGATAATATAATAGGTTTCATGATCTTTTACTTGATAATCTTTAGATGGAGACTTGCCTAAATAGGACCGGATCAACCGGCTAATCGCATCTGATCGGATCGTCCTGATCCCTTCCCGCTCCGGGCTCTCGCCAGGGGAGAGAATCAATCGGGTCCGGGAGCTCTGAATAATGTCTTCTATTCGTTGGCTGGGCAGAGAAAAATCCACAGGAATATAGGCATGTCCGGATTTTACACAAGCCAAAAAACAAATGAGCATTTCATGCTGCTTATGACCGTAAACAACAATGGGCGTTCTGTCGTCTTTCAATGTTTCAATCAAGTAACAGGCCAAAGCATCGGACGCTTCTTTTAATTGTCTATAGGTAAGCCTGCTCTCCCTATAATGATGCGCCACTCGATCAGGACAGCTTTCAGCATAGCTGTCTATTCTGGATATGAGATTCACTTCTAATCCTCCACTCAATGCAAAGGTGTACCTTCCTATCCTACCACGAATTTGCTCATTTGCAACTACCGGTTTTAAGTCACCTTATCCCTTAGCCCAGGCGGTTTTAGGAATACTTCAACTGCTCATCAGGAATGGCTTTCAGCCCTTCTGTTTGCTATACTTATCTTATTGTTTACTACTTTATCCAGTTGCGCCGACCTTTAAAAGATTAAAGGCACCCAAATGTAATTTTCCTGAGTGTTCTATATCCGCAGAAAGGAATGACCGGCAAATGAATTAAGCCAAATTCGACACTGGTGTCGAATTTGAACCAATTAGTATGACGGGATGCGCCAAGCATAGTTCATTTTGCGAACAAGGTCAGGAGTGTAATGCTCTTGACCTTTCTCTTTTGCTCGTTGGGTTACCTTTGCTTTCTTTTCTTTAGCTTTTCGGGTTGTGTATTGGAATGGAGACATTGACAACAGCAATTGCTGTGGATTAGCAAATAAGGATAATGAAACCAGGCTATCTTCCTTATATCATATATATTAGACAAGCTGTATCATTAAAGGAGGTTTAGTTATGCAGAGAAACAAGGACGTTTATGTAAGCAATTCGAAAAGAAATCAGGCGCTCCGGTTAATTTCTCATATTGCCAGGGAGATGGAAAATGTTCTGAATCAGTCGCCCCATGGAGATTGGGCACAAGTGATTGGCCCTTTACGTCAAGTCATCGATGCTAATATAGGGGATAACGAGTTTCTCGTCATCAATAGCTTAGAGGGGCAAGCTTTAGTCCATTCCAACCGCTTTCGCGAAGGTAACTTTGTTACAAAAGGAGAATTGGGGATCTTAGGCACAACGAAACCTGTATCACAAATTTATCATCGTGACACTGGTGAAATCCTGCTTGATGTTATCTGTCCAATCTACATAAAAGGCGAACATCGTTACGTGGCTCGCATGGGCATCCCCCTTCAAAAAAACAAACTCTCCTATAACTTTGCACTTAGCTCAATTCCTCTATTCGTTCTAGGGTTAGGTTGGTCATGGAGTTCCCCCTCCCTAATATCCATCGGAGTTACCCTGGGTGCCTTCACCTTATGGGCTGCTTATTCCTATATCTTTCACCATAAAATTATCTCAACCCTCAATGAGATCTTCAGAGTTACCAAGTCCATTACCCGAGGTAATCTAACAAATTCTGCAGCAATAAAAACAACCAATGAACTCTCTACCCTGTCCTACGAAGTAAACAAGGTGAATAATGGCATCAAGTCGATTATTGCAAACATCACTACTATCTCCCAAAAATCCCATGAAATCAGTAACTCCCAAGCTGCTCACACCAAAACTCTTGCCGAGAGTTATGAACAATTAGCCGCTCTTTTCCAAGAATTCAGTGCCGGGTCAGTTGAACAAATCGATGGAATGAAAAGAGCCTCTGAACAAGTTCTAGAGATCCAGGCTGCTTCGGAACGAATTCGCTATAGCACCCAAGAGGTTCAAATATCCTCCAATTCCGCACGACAAGTAAGTCAAGATGGACTACGTGCTGTTGAAGATATTATCCAGGAGATGGAAGTCATTTCGTCATCAACTTATAAAGCCAATACCTCTATTCAAAGCCTTGAGGAGCAAGCCCTGAAGATTGGCGAAATTGTTTCCATCATCAACAGTATTTCTGGTCAGACAAACCTTTTGGCTCTTAATGCGGCTATTGAAGCTGCCCGTGCAGGTGAGCACGGGCGTGGTTTCTCTGTGGTAGCTGATGAGATCAGAAAATTAGCTAGTGATTCCGCAGAATCCGCTCATCAAATTATGGAGCTTATACATAGTGTTCAGGACATGATTGGCTCTGCTTCTAACGATATGAGCAGAGGGTTGGTAGAAGTCGAAAATGGCAAAATCATTATCAGACAAGCCGGAGATGCTATCCATTCACTGGATCAAGTTATTCAAGGTACCGGGGAAAAAATTCAAGCTAATACTAATAACGTCGATCAACTCCTGCTTCAAAGCAAAAACTTAGCCGAAGTCCAAAGCAACGCTGTTTCCATAGCTTCCCAATTTTCCCTGGCTGCTCAACAAGCGGCCACCACGATGGATGGGCAAATGCAGTCCACTCAACAAGTTGCTTCTATGGCAAAAGATTTAGCCGAGACGTCAGAACAATTAGACAACTTTATCAAGCGTTTTACTTTATAGTATGGCCTTACATGGGGACTGTTCTCTTGTCCAATGTAACAGTGCATTTTCTTGTTCACCAAATCCATATGAGGATGTGTTCCCAGAACCACTGACCAATTCAGGCGAAATTCCTACTTGCATAGCTCCCAGCCCCCGATCACCGGGGAGATCATCAAAATCCGGTTCCAAACAAGCTTCCTAAAGTGCGGCAACTTCTGACACCATTCCCGCAGCTGACATGACCTGGGTAATATAATAAAGCAGTAGTCGAAACTGCAAACAGATGCTACCCCTCTGGTATGTTTTTTCCACAAGGAAAAAAGCTAACACCCCTACCTATGAGGATCCAAATTACGCACTGGTGCGTAATTTGCCCCAAAGCAAAGAGACCATCGTAATCGATGGTCTCTTTGCACTACCTGGCAACGACTTACTTTCCCAGGACCCTGCGGTCCAAGTATCATCAGCCCTGGAGGTCTTAACTTCCGTGTTCGGGATGGGAACGGGTGGGACCCCTCCGGTATAGTCACCAGATCCTTTGAAGTTTCAGTGTTCCTCTCGGAACTCTGTTCCCTCAAAACTGCACAGATCCTCTTCCACTGTAATTTAGTCTTTCATCGTCCTCACTGCAGATTTGAGCCCTTCAGTGAGTTCCTTTTCGTTGCGGCTCGTTAGGTCAAGCCCTCGACCGATTAGTACCCGTCAGCTCCATACCTCACGGCACTTCCACTCCGGGCCTATCTACCTGATCATCTTTCAGGGGTCTTACCAGATTACTCTGTGGGAAATCTCATCTTGAGGCCGGTTTCGCGCTTAGATGCTTTCAGCGCTTATCCGCTCCGGATATAGCTACCCAGCACTGCCTCTGGCGAGACAACTGGTACACCAGTGATCCGTCCAACCCGGTCCTCTCGTACTAGGGTCAGTTCCTCTCAAATTTCCTGCGCCTGCGACGGATAGGGACCGAACTGTCTCACGACGTTCTGAACCCAGCTCACGTACCGCTTTAATGGGCGAACAGCCCAACCCTTGGGACCTACTACAGCCCCAGGATGCGATGAGCCGACATCGAGGTGCCAAACCTCCCCGTCGATATGGACTCTTGGGGGAGATAAGCCTGTTATCCCCAGGGTAGCTTTTATCCGTTGAGCGATGGCCCTTCCACTCGGTACCACCGGATCACTAAGCCCGACTTTCGTCCCTGCTCGACTTGTTGGTCTCGCAGTCAAGCTCCCTTCTGCCTTTACACTCTTCGCGCGATTTCCATCCGCGCTGAGGGAACCTTTGGGCGCCTCCGTTACTCTTTAGGAGGCGACCGCCCCAGTCAAACTGCCCACCTGACACGGTCCTCAACCCCGATTCAGGGGCCTAAGTTAGAACTTCAGTACAAAAAGAGTGGTATCCCACCATTGACTCCACCAAGGCTGGCGCCCTAGCTTCTCAGTCTCCCACCTATCCTGTACATTTTATACCAAAGTCCAATGTCAAGCTACAGTAAAGCTCCATGGGGTCTTTCTGTCCTGTCGCAGGTAACCCGCATCTTCACGGGTATTACAATTTCGCCGAGTCCCTCGTTGAGACAGTGTCCAGATCGTTACGCCTTTCGTGCGGGTCAGAACTTACCTGACAAGGAATTTCGCTACCTTAGGACCGTTATAGTTACGGCCGCCGTTTACTGGGGCTTCAATTCAAAGCTTCGCCTTACGGCTAACCTCTCCTCTTAACCTTCCAGCACCGGGCAGGCGTCAGCTCCTATACTTCTCTTTTCAGATTGGCAGGAACCTGTGTTTTTGATAAACAGTCGCCTGGACCTCTTCTCTGCGGCTCTACTTGCATAGAGCACCCCTTCTCCCGAAGTTACGGGGTCATTTTGCCGAGTTCCTTAACGAGGGTTTTCTCGCGCGCCTTAGGATTCTCTCCTTACCTACCTGTGTCGGTTTGCGGTACGGGCACTCATTGGCTCACTAGAGGCTTTTCTTGACAGCTTGGAGTCAGTTACTTCGCTACTCATTTCGCTCCCCATCACCCTTCAGAAACCCGCGAGACGGATTTGCCTGTCTCACTTCCTATGGGCTTGGGCGTGCTCGACCAACGGCACGCTTAACCTATCCTTCTGTGTCACCCCATCGCTCAAACGCTCCTGAGTGGTACTGGAATTTCAACCAGTTGTCCATCGCCTACGCTTTTCGCCTCGGCTTAGGTCCCGACTTACCCTGGGCGGACGAGCCTTCCCCAGGAATCCTTAGGTTTTCGGCGGGTGAGATTCTCACTCACCTTTTCGCATACTCATACCGGCATTCTCACTTCTATTCACTCCACCCAACCTCACAGTTGAACTTCTCAGTAAATAGAACGCTCCCCTACCCCTGCACACATCGTGTGCAAGCCATAGCTTCGGTGATACGCTTGAGCCCCGTTACATTTTCGGCGCAGAACCACTCGACCAGTGAGCTATTACGCACTCTTTAAATGGTGGCTGCTTCTAAGCCAACATCCTGGTTGTCTATGCAATTCCACATCCTTTTCCACTTAGCGTATACTTGGGGACCTTAGCTGATGGTCTGGGCTGTTTCCCTTTTGACTATGAAGCTTATCCCCCACAGTCTGACTCCCAATCTAAAATTCTTGGCATTCTGAGTTTGATAAGGTTCGGTAACCCGGTAAGGCCCCTAGCCTATTCAGTGCTTTACCGCCAAGAATCATCCATTGAGGCTAGCCCTAAAGCTATTTCGGGGAGAACCAGCTATCTCCGTGTTCGATTGGAATTTCTCCCCTACCCACAGCTCATCCCCTGCCTTTTCAACGACAGTGAGTTCGGGCCTCCAGTGGGTTTTACCCCACCTTCACCCTGTCCATGGGTAGATCACACGGTTTCGGGTCTACAGCATGTAACTTATTCGCCCTTTTCAGACTCGCTTTCGCTCCGGCTCCGACTTCTCGTCTTAACCTCGCTACATACCGTAACTCGCCGGTTCATTCTACAAAAGGCACGCCATCACACCTCATGGGTGCTTTGACTGCTTGTAAGCGTACGGTTTCAGGTTCTCTTTCACTCCCCTCCCGGGGTGCTTTTCACCTTTCCCTCACGGTACTGGTTCGCTATCGGTCGCTAAGGAGTATTTAGCCTTGGGAGGTGGTCCTCCCTGCTTCCCACGGGGTTTCACGTGTCCCGCGGTACTCAGGATCCCTTCACAGTCTGTCTCTCTTTCGCCTACAGGGGTGTTACCTGCTTTGCCCGGCCTTTCCAGACCTCTTCGACTAGAGATTCAGACCTAACAGAAGGTCCTACAACCCCAACCCCCGAAGGGATTGGTTTGGGCTGTTCCCGTTTCGCTCGCCGCTACTCAGGGAATCGATGATTCTTTCTCTTCCTCCGGGTACTTAGATGTTTCAGTTCCCCGGGTTGTCTTCGTTAACCTATGAATTCAGTTAACGATATCCAGATATGACTCTGGATGGGTTGCCCCATTCGGATATCCACGGATCAAGGCATGCTTACTGCTCCCCGTGGCGTTTCGCCGCTCGCCGCGTCCTTCTTCGACTCTTAGCGCCTAGGCATCCACCGTACGCCCTTAGTAGCTTGACCAAACGTCTCCGCCACATTCAGGTTTTTCAGATGTTATCCTAAATTACAGTTTTTTCTTCTCTGTGCAGTTTTCAAAGAACATTAGAGAAACCAGTATATGATGGTGGAGGTAAGCGGGATCGAACCGCTGACCCCCTGCTTGCAAGGCAGGTGCTCTCCCAGCTGAGCTATACCCCCATGTCGTTGAGAGGGGAGCCGCTCCCCTCTCAATACTCACCCCTGTTAGGTATGTTCTGGCGTGAAGTATTGTTTGGAGGTTCGGGTCTCTATCCTCTTTGAATAATGGTGGGCCTAGGTGGACTCGAACCACCGACCTCACGCTTATCAGGCGTGCGCTCTAACCAGCTGAGCTATAAGCCCATAGAAGACTTTATGGTCTCTCAAAACTAAACAACAAGTAAGCTTGCGCTTGAACAGGTTTGACTCGACTTCAGGGTCATCTTATGCAGATTTCCCCTGCTTTGCCTCTTCGGCACTTCGAAGTCTCTATAGACTTCTCCAGCTTTGAACCGTTTCACTTCATCTCTTCCGTGACGTCCTTCAAAGCATCGACCTTAGGATATGCTCACTTCCAGAGTGAACATGGCTCCTTAGAAAGGAGGTGATCCAGCCGCACCTTCCGATACGGCTACCTTGTTACGACTTCACCCCAATCATCGGCCCCACCTTCGACGGCTAGCTCCCTTTCGGGTTACCTCACCGGCTTCGGGTGTTGCAGACTTTCGTGGTGTGACGGGCGGTGTGTACAAGGCCCGGGAACGTATTCACCGCAGTATGCTGACCTGCGATTACTAGCGATTCCGACTTCATGTTCTCGAGTTGCAGAGAACAATCCGAACTGAGACCAGCTTTCTCGGATTGGCTTCACCTCACGGCTTCGCTTCCGTCTGTACTGGCCATTGTAGCACGTGTGTAGCCCAAGACATAAGGGGCATGATGATTTGACGTCATCCCCACCTTCCTCCGGTTTGTCACCGGCAGTCTGTCTAGAGTGCTCACCATTACGCGTTAGCAACTAAACATAGGGGTTGCGCTCGTTGCGGGACTTAACCCAACATCTCACGACACGAGCTGACGACAACCATGCACCACCTGTCTCATAGCTCCCCGAAGGGCACTCCCATGTTTCCACAGGATTCTATGGATGTCAAGCCTTGGTAAGGTTCTTCGCGTTGCGTCGAATTAAACCACATGCTCCACCGCTTGTGCGGGCCCCCGTCAATTCCTTTGAGTTTCAACCTTGCGGCCGTACTCCCCAGGCGGAGTGCTTAGTGTGTTAACTGCGGCACAGAAGGGGTCGATACCCTCTACACCTAGCACTCATCGTTTACGGCGTGGACTACCAGGGTATCTAATCCTGTTTGCTCCCCACGCTTTCGCGCCTCAGCGTCAGTTACAGTCCAGAAAGTCGCCTTCGCCACTGGTGTTCCTCCACATATCTACGCATTTCACCGCTACACGTGGAATTCCACTTTCCTCTCCTGTCCTCAAGATACCCAGTTTCCGATGCAGTCCCAGGGTTGAGCCCTAGGTTTTCACACCAGACTTAAGTATCCGCCTACGCGCCCTTTACGCCCAATGATTCCGGACAACGCTTGCCCCCTACGTATTACCGCGGCTGCTGGCACGTAGTTAGCCGGGGCTTCCTCCTCAGGTACCGTCATGTAAGTACATTCTTTACATACTTACCGTTCGTCCCTGAAGACAGTACTTTACAACCCGAAGGCCTTCGTCGTACACGCGGCGTTGCTCCGTCAGACTTTCGTCCATTGCGGAAGATTCCCCACTGCTGCCTCCCGTAGGAGTCTGGGCCGTGTCTCAGTCCCAGTGTGGCCGTTCACCCTCTCAGGCCGGCTACTGATCGTCGCCTTGGTAGGCCTTTACCCCACCAACTAGCTAATCAGACGCGGATCCATCTACTAACGATAGCATCTTCAGAGGCCATCTTTCCTTAATCAGTGATGCCACTAATTAAGCTTATCCGGTATTAGCCCTCGTTTCCAAGGGTTGTCCCGGTCTACTAGGTAGGTTATCCACGCGTTACTCACCCGTCCGCCACTAAGAACTCTCTAAGCAAGCTTATTGAGCTCTCCGTTCGACTTGCATGTGTTAGGCACGCCGCCAGCGTTCGTCCTGAGCCAGGATCAAACTCTCCATAAAATTTATGAAGAACTTTGATTGCTCAAATTTCTTTACTCATTTGACGAGTCATTGGCTGTTCCTTGTTGTTTAGTTTTCAAAGACCAGGGACCTTTTTTTGCTTTTGTGGCTGAGCCACATTTATAAATGATACCAGCAAACTCTCGATTTGTCAACTATCATTTATTCATTTTGTTCCTTGCAAAGCGTTGTTGTCTTGCGGAACATTTGATACTATATCACAGTCAACTTGCTCTTCTCAATCATTAAAATCGACCTTATTCTTACGTATTCTCTGTTCACACCATCTTTATCTCGCAATACCTCCCTATATTGCCTGATTTCGTAAAGTTCAATTGTCTTTATTCATTATTTAGTCAAGGTCTTATCTTGGCAAGCTTTCATTAATTCATAGGGCGCAGAATAGCAGAATAAAGGAAAGGGAGACGATGCTCGTTATACATTCGTCTCCCTAGTGTAGACCAAGCAAATTCATATCCTTATTTATTAATCGTCTTCTCTGGGCCGCATCGTGGGGAAAAGGATGACGTCCCGGATGGACGCTGAATCGGTCAAAAGCATCACCAAGCGGTCGATACCGATTCCTAATCCCCCTGTAGGCGGAAGACCGTACTCCAAAGCCTGGACGAAGTCTTCATCCATCATATGGGCTTCATCGTCACCTTTATCCCGCTCAGCCACTTGAGCTTCGAAACGCTGTCTTTGATCGATAGGATCATTTAATTCCGAAAAAGCATTCCCTAATTCTCTACCATAAGCAAAAGCTTCAAAACGATCCGTATATTCAGGATGTTCAGCATTTCTCTTAGCTAGAGGAGAAATCTCTACCGGATGACCGATAACAAACGTCGGTTGGATGAGATTGGGCTCGACAAACTCTTCAAAAAATTCGTTAATGATCTTGCCACGAGAGCTTCCCGGTTCGACCTTAAGGCCCTTTTCCTTAGCGGCCTGTTGTGCTTCTTCATCTGTATGAATCTGACTGAAATCCACTCCACCATATTCTAAGATGCCTTCGAGCATGGGCAGGCGGCGCCAAGGTGTTTTAAAATCAATCATTTGACCTTGATAGGTTACTTCGGTGGTTCCATGAACTTCTTTGGCGATGGCGGAGATCATGTTCTCGGTGAGTTCCATGATATCCTCAAAGTTTGCGTAGGCCTGATAGAGCTCCATCATCGTGAACTCCGGATTATGCTTAATGGAAATCCCTTCATTGCGGAAGTTTCTTCCTATCTCAAATACTTTATCAAAGCCTCCGACAATTAATCGCTTTAAAGGAAGCTCCAGGGCAATGCGCAAATAAAGATCCATATCTAAAGTGTTGTGATGGGTGATAAAGGGGCGGGCAGCAGCCCCACCCGGAATCGTATGGAGAGTAGGCGTCTCCACTTCCAGGAAGCCTTGACCTTCCAGGAAGTTCCTCATGGAGCGGATAATCTTACTTCTCATAACAAAGACATTGCGGACTTCCGGGTTCATAATCAGATCCACGTACCGTTGACGATAGCGGAGTTCAACATTAGTTAAGCCATGAAATTTCTCCGGCAAAGGGCGCATTGATTTGGATAAAATCTGAACCTCATTGGCATGCACGGAGATTTCTCCCCGCCGTGTCCGGAACACGGTACCTTTAATGCCAACGATGTCACCAATATCAAACTTAGAAATCAGTTCAAACCAGTCTTCGCCCACATCATCCTTACGGATATAAGCTTGGATCTGGCCGCTGAAATCCTGTATATGGGTAAATACCACTTTACCCTGGTCCCTTTTGGACATCATACGACCGGCAATCTTGACCTCTTGACCCTCAAGGGTATCAAATCCATCCAGAATCTCTTGGGCCATATGAGTTCTCTGATAGCGATCCGCATAAGGCTCTACCCCATTTTCTCTTAACTGAGCCAGCTTGTCCAGGCGAACCCGCCAGAGATCATTCATTTCATCCATTAATCATACCTCCAACCGTAATTCCTTTAACAATTTTACCAAAACTCTATGACATTAAACAACAGCCTTAGTCAAAAAGTTCTAGATAATAGAGATCTAAAGGTACTTTATTACACTTTCATCGTTAAACAAAGTGTCGGCAAGAATTTCTTGCCGACCTTTTGTCAGGATACCTGAGTCATTTTAATTTAATTATCGAATATCCACAATCTCATAGTACAGAATACCCGCGGGAACATTGATTTCTACCACGGTGCCTTTAGGCTGTCCCAGGACCGCTTTTCCTACAGGAGATTCATTGGAAATCTTGTTGGAGCCTGGATCCGCTTCGGCAGAGCCGACGATTGTATATTCCTCTTCCTCACCAAACTCTTTGTCTTTCAGAATAACTGTGGTCCCGAGAGCGACGACTTCGCTGCCCTCTAAATCATCAATAACCCGGGCATTCCTTAACATCTTTTCCAACGTAATAATACGGCCTTCAATAAAAGCTTGCTCATTTTTGGCGTCATCATACTCTGAGTTTTCGCTGATATCTCCAAACTCAATGGCCTGTTTGATGCGTTCAGCCACTTCCCGACGCTTTACCGTCTTCAGAGTTTCTAATTCATCTTCTAATCTCTTCAATCCTTCGATGGTCAGAATTACTTCCTTTTCGGCCATTCAATATCGCTCCCTTTTCTCATCCTACGCATGGCGCTTTTTCCGCGCTTCATTTAAATTAGGGCTTTACTGCCATAATATGTAAACCCCGCTATTTGCATTACTCGTATTATATGTTCACTTCAAAATAATGTCAAGGATTCCGTGATGTACCTATCATACGAATACGCTCTAATATTCTTCCTGAAACATTTAAGGTTATGCATTTTCCTGCAAAATCCTTCGGAATAGATTCTTCATTTCCAGGGGGGTTTTTGTCTGCATAATATAATCCCGCATCTGCGCAGCATTGCGAATCCCTTTAATATACCAGACGGCATGCTTACGCATTTCGTTAAGGCCGATGCGTTCTCCTTTATAATTCAGCACTCGCTCAAAATGTTCTGTGGCCACTTTGAGCTTCTGCTCTAAAGAGGGTTCCTCAAGCAGCACGCCCTTATTCAAAAAAACATTAATTTGTGGAATCAGCCAGGGGTTGCCAAGGCTTCCCCGGCCTACCATAACTCCATCGCAGCCTGTTGCTTCGAGAACTGTTTTGGCTTCTTGAGGGGAAAAAATATCCCCATTGGCTATTACCGGGATGCTTACCCCCCCTTTAACCTTTTTTATCCCATCCCGATTGGCAGTACCTGCGTAAAATTGCTCCCGGGTCCGCCCATGGACACTGACCATCTGGACGCCTACAGCTTCCACCCGCTTGGCCAGCTCAGGAGCAACGATCCTTTCTGCAGTCCAGCCAAGGCGCATTTTGACCGTCACCGGAACCTCCACTGCCTTCACAACAGCTTCAGCAATGCGCTGCGCTAAGGGAAGGTCCTGCAGCAATGCCGAACCTTCCCCGTTTTTGACAATTTTAGGTGTTGGACACCCCATATTGATATCAATGATCTCGGCATCCCGCTCCACAGCCAAAGCTGCTGCCTTGGCCATGACTTCAGGCTCTGAGCCAAAGAGCTGAACAATGCGCGGGGAAGCTTCCCCGGAAAGATCCAACATCTCCAAAGTTCTTGAGTTCATATAGGTCAATGCCTTATCGCTGATCATCTCGGTCCAGACATGGAGCCCCCCTACGGAACGGACCGTCTCCCGAAAGGCCTTGTCCGTAACACCGGCCATAGGGGCGAGAAAAGCAGGGATGCCCAGCTCAAATTTTCCTAAACGCATAGCTCTCCTATCCACCCATCAGGGCTGCTGGTTGGAATTTCTTTCATAAATCAATAATAAACCTTCTAAGGTCAAAAAGGGATCGACTGTTTCAATCTCCTGAGAATCCTCTTGGATCAATTCCGCCAAACCACCTGTGGCAATGACGCGAGTGTCCCGCCCTAACTCCTGCTTCATCAAGGTCACAATCCGATCCACCTGTCCGGTATAGCCATAGTATATCCCGGATTGCATCCCCGCTACCGTATTTTTGGCGATGATGCTTTTCGGTTTAACGATTTCAATGCGGGGCAGCTTAGAGGCTCGTTGGAACAAAGCTTCCGTAGAAATCCCGACTCCCGGAGCAATGGCTCCGCCCAGATACTCCCCCCGCTTGGATATAGCGCAGAAGGTGGTGGCCGTGCCGAAATCGACAATGACTAAGGGGCCGCCATATTTATGATAAGCTGCCACCGCATTGACAATGCGATCCGCTCCCACCTCACGGGGATTATCATAGACGATGGGCATCCCGGTCTTTACCCCCGGTCCGATGACTAAAGGCTCCACATCAAAATACTTGCGAGCCAGTGATTCAAGGGTAGGCATGACCGGAGGAACTACGGAGGACATTACTACGGCTTTAATCCGGGACATATCGAGGCCATTAAGATCAAAAAGGTTTTTAATAATCACTGCATACTCATCCACTGTACGGGATTTATCCGTAGAAATCCGCCAATGGTAAATCAAATCTTTTTGCTCATATACACCAAGGACAATGTTGGTGTTTCCCACATCAAATACAAGAATCATGGTTATTTCTCCTTAGTTAAACAATTCCGTCTTGCGGCGATTGTTGCTGGATATATTACTCCGGACTATACTGATCCCCCGCTCTGAGGCTTACTTCTCCTGAAGAAAAGGTCATCTCCTGCCCCTCCAGATCAAGGATAAGTTCCCCGTCTTCCCGGATTCCCTTAAAAATTCCTGCATAGACCGTCCCTGCTCTTTCTATCCGCACAGGCTGGTTGATCCCTACCGCAAAAGAGGTCCAGCGTTGGATAAGGCCCTGGACATCACCTTGCTCTAAAGACTGGACTTCCTTTTCCAGATTAAAAAGCAATTGGGCTGCCAGGTGATTCAAATTGACCTCATAACCCAGGATGTCCTGCAAGGTTGTCGCCGGCAGCTTAGAGCTAAAGGTCTGGCCGGAGAAGTTAGCATTGACCCCAATGCCCAGGATAAGCGTTTGCACCGTAGTCCACTCCCCGGCTACTTCGCCAAGGATTCCGGCAATCTTTCTTCCTTGAACCACTACATCATTAGGCCATTTAATCCCGGCTGCCAGTCCATAAAGATCCTGCAGGGTTTGAGCTAAAGCCACCCCTGTGCTCAGAGTGAGCTTCGCCGCATCCCCCAGGCTCAGCCTGGGTTTAAGCAACAGACTCAGCCAAAGCCCTCCCTCCGGAGACTCCCAAGCCCTCTGCATCCGCCCATGGCCTGTCGTCTGACGCCTGGCGATAACTACCGTCCCATGCTCTCGCCCTTGACGCACCATATCCTTGAGGAGATCGTTGGTGGAGGACAATTCTGCAAAGAAAAAAAGCTGCCTGCCCAGGGCCTGGGTCCTGAGCTCCTGCTGCAGAGCCCATAGGTCTAAGGCACAAGGTGTCCCGACCAGGCGATACCCTTTCCTGGTCTGGCCCTCTATCTCATAGCCCGCTTCCTTCAGCCCCTGAATCTGCTTCCAGACCGCCGCCCGGGTAATGCTAAGGGCTTGGCTGAGGCTCTCACCTGAGACAAATTCTCCTTGTTGGTTCTTTAACACATCCAGAATCTTATTTCGCACAGTTCTCTCCCTTTTCCCAGCGCTCTTTGGTTAAAGCTTTAATATCTCCGATATCCAGGGAAAAGTCCATAGCCTGCACAGAATGGGTAATGGCTCCCATGGAGATAACATCCACCCCGGTTTCGGCCACGGCACGCAGGTCGCCTTTCCTGATACCGCCGGAGGCTTCCACCACAGCCCTGCCCTGAACAATCTCCACGGCTTTGCCCATGGTTTCTAAATTCATATTATCCAACATAATAACTTCAGCACCGGCTGCGACTGCTTCCTGCACCTGCTCAAGGTTCTCACATTCCACTTCGATCTTAACCATATGCCCGATCCTGCTGCGGGCAGCTGCCACTGCAGGGCGGATGCCTCCGGCAGCCGCAATATGATTATCCTTTAACATGACGGCATCATACAAGCCAAAGCGATGGTTCTGCCCGCCACCCATAGCTACGGCATATTTTTGCAGCATTCTTAAGCCCGGTATGGTTTTGCGGGTATCTGTAATGCGTGTGGGCAGTCCATAGCATTCCGTTACCGCCTCAAAGGTCGCCGTAGCCACCCCGGAAAGGTGCTGCAAAAAGTTCAAAGCAGTACGCTCCGCACTCAAAATGGAGCAAATTGCACCGGTGATCTCCATAACCACAGTTCCCCGCTCAACCAGCTCGCCGTCTGCTTTGCTGATGGAAACTTCAAGTTCAGGATCCACTGTCTTAAAGACCTGCTTCGTTATCTCCAAGCCGCAAGCGATGCCCTTTTGCTTGGCATAGATTTTAGCATGAGTCTTGGCTGTTTTGGGGAAAATAGCAGAACTTAAATCCCCTGTTCCCAAATCTTCCTGTAAAGCTCGTTCAATCAACTCTTGATACTGGAATGGTGCAAACATCACCGGTCCCCCTTGCTTGAATGGAATGTTTCAAATCCCTGGTATTGATTTCAGGATAGTCCGAACGGTAATGCCCTCCGCGGCTCTCTTCACGGGCCAAGGCCGCCCGGGCTACGCAATAGCCGGCGGTCAGAAGGTTTTTCAATTCTAACTGTGGGATTTCCTTTTCGGGTATAAAAGCACTATCCCAGCTCCTTATAAGCTTAATGGCCTTCTTCAGGCCTTCTTCTTCCCGGATGATTCCCACATACTCCCACATTAATTCCTGCAGCTCCTCACGTTTAAGGGGGATCTGCTCCTGACCGGCCTCCGGAAGCTTTTCATCCTTTTCGGCATAAATATCACGGGGCTGAGGATTAGAAGAGCCTTTAGCGCGGGCCGTGTTCACAATATCTTCCACGATACGCCCCCCAAAGACGAGCCCATCCAGCAGAGAGTTGCTGGCCAATCGGTTCGCTCCATGAACACCATTGCAGGCGCATTCCCCATTGGCGTAAAGATTGGGGAGGCTTGTCCTTCCCCTTTCATCCGTGCGGACTCCGCCCATCATATAATGAGCAGCGGGAGCTACAGGAAGCCGCTCCTCCAGGACATTGATCCCATAGTCCAGGCAGGTCTGATAAATCATCGGGAAACGCCGGGGCACTTTTGCTACACCGATGGGCCGGAAATCCAAGGTTACCTCACCCTTAGCCTGCTCCCGCCAAATCCCCCGTGCTACCACATCCCGGGGTGCCAGCTCTTTGCCGGGAACATCCTGCATAAACCGTTCTCCCTGAGCATTGAGAAGCTGAGCTCCCTCCCCCCGGACAGCTTCTGAGATTAAAAACCGCGGTGCTCCCGGAATAAACAGAGCGGTGGGGTGAAATTGGACAAACTCCATATCCATCAATTGGGCTCCTGCCCGATATGCCGCCGCTATACCATCCCCTGTGGCCACTTCAGGGTTAGTCGTATAACAGTAGAGCTGACCTAATCCTCCTGTAGCCAAAACGACGGCTTGGGCCAGATAAATCTCCAGCTCATGAGTCAGCTCATTGAGGCTGAGCGCCCCGATGACCTCTCCCTTTGAGTTTTTTAAGAGATCCAGCAGGAATTGCTCTTCTTTGACAAGGATTCGCTCTTCCCCAAGGGCTTGAGCGATCAGGGTCCGTTCTATTTCCTCCCCTGTGGCATCTCCATTGGCGTGGAGAACTCTTCTGCGGCTGTGGGCGGCCTCCTGAGTAAAAGCCAGTTTCCCGTTCTTCCGATCAAAATGGGCTCCCATCCGAATCAGCTCCTCGACCCGCAGGGGACCATCTTCAACTAAAGCCCGGACAGAATCGGATTCACATAAACCTGCACCTGCATAGAGAGTATCCTCGTAATGCAAAGAGGGAGAATCCTCTTGATCCAAGGCTACAGCGATACCCCCTTGAGCATGTTTCGTGTTGCTCTCCGGAATTCCTTTCTTGGTCAGTACAGTGACCTCAAAATACTCGCTGGCCTTAAGAGCCGTGTACAAACCTGCTATTCCGCTCCCCAGAACCAACACGCCTGTCGAATAAATACGACATTCCTCAAAGCGCCAAGGCACCAAATATCTTCTCACTGTTATCCTCCTACCCCTATCCTACCCGTACTATTTTTTTCTTTATTCTATTGCTCCCTGAGCCCTCTGTCCATTCTTTTAATTCAATCATCCCATACTACCGTTGTTCGCTCTTCTGCGTCCCAGCCGTTAAGCTTTTTAACCAAGTCTTAGGGATGCTAAGACTGCTGCCCGTGTATCTCCTCATGGGCTATCTTCACCGGGTTATTCCCTTCATCAACAAAGATGACCTTTGGTTCATAGGTTCGGGCTGCCTCATCGGTGAAAATTCCATAGGCAATAATAATCACTTCATCCCCCACTTGAACTAAGCGGGCCGCAGCTCCATTGAGACATACAGTACGCTCCCCCCGCTTTCCAGGAATAACGTAAGTCTCCAAACGGGCTCCGTTATTGTTATTAACGACCTGTACTTTTTCATTAGGAAGGATATCCGCCACCTCTAAGAGTTCTTCATCAATGGTAATGCTTCCTACATATTTAAGGTTGGCTTCAGTAACTGTGGCCCGGTGAATCTTGGACTTCATCATCGTTCGGAACATTTACATCCCCTCCAAAACTTTATTGTCAATCAGACGGGTGGAACCAAAGCGCACAGCTAAGGCGATGAAAATCTTGCCTTCAATCTGTTCCACCCTGTGCAGGTTCTCCGCCGAACGGATCTCAACATAATCAATTTCTCCGGAGCTTTCGTTTCTAATCAATTCCTTGATTCGTTCTTCGATACTCAGAGCAGAACGTTCTCCCTGGCGAAACCAATTCTCCGCCTCCCCAAGGCTCCTTTGCAGCACCAGCGCCTCTGCCCGTTGCTCAGGGCTTAAGTAAATGTTTCGCGAACTCAAGGCCAGTCCATCTTCCTCTCTGACAATCGGCACCCCGATGACTTCAATAGGGAAGTTCAGATCCTTCACCATTTGGCAGATGATTAAATACTGCTGATAATCTTTTTGACCGAAATAGGCACGATCCGGCTGTACAATATGGAAAAGCTTGCTGACCACCGTCGTCACACCCCGGAAATGCCCCGGCCGGGAAGCCCCGCACAGACTGTCACCCAGCTCATCCACCTCCACATGAGTGAGGTTCTTGGCTGGATACATTTCCTCCACTTCAGGATTAAAAATCAAGTCTACCCCGGCCCCTTCGGCTTTCTTAGCATCCCGCTCCAAATCCCGGGGATAACGGGCAAAATCTTCATTAGGGCCAAATTGCAGCGGATTAACAAAAATGCTCATCACCACAAAGGCACCGCTCTTCCGGGCCTCTTCCACCAAAGTCAAATGCCCTTCATGGAGATACCCCATGGTGGGTACTAAGGCTATGCTTCTTCCCTGACCTCGTTGTTCTTTGACGATGTCCCGAACTGCAGAGATTTTTTTACAGATAATCATAATTCATTCGTCCCTTTCACCATCAGACTATTCATTTCTTCCCACACTTCTTTTGCATAAGCTCCCCCGTTTAACTCCATCTTTTTTTGCCCGATGTCCAGGGTATATAGGCCTAAAGCCCGGTATACGGGATCGATCTTTGCCGGCATGTGCTCCAGGTGCCCCCGAATCACATCCACATCCCCGCGGGCTATGGGGCCGGTAAGTGCCTGAGGAAGCCCCACATTTTCCAGATTCTGCAGAGCGCCTTTCATGAGTGGCAGCAAGCTTTCCAGCGCTTCCTGATTAGTAATGCCCGCTTCTTCAAATAATTGAACGGCCAAACCCACCAGGGTCACCAGGTAATTGGAAGCCACCACGGCCCCGGCATGGTAAAGGGGCTTTTGCTGAGGATCCAGCTGGTGCGGGATGCCTCCTAACTGAGTGACAATTGCTAAACCAATGTCTTCCCTATCCCCTTCAATACCGAAGTGAGTTCCCGGAATAAGCTCCACGGCCTGGTCAATCCCTGCAAAAGCTTGTAAAGGGTGAAGGGATAGATAATTTATCGGTAAATCCTTATCCACTTGCATAACCCGGGAGCTTACCGAACCTGAGCAATGAATCCAGGTTTGCCCTTCTTTATAGAGACCTCTCCGGGTCAATTCTTCAGCAGCTGCACGAATCATGCAGTCCTGTGTCGTAATAAACAAAAGATCTGCTTCAGGGAGCCACTCCTCCAGCGGGCGTCTCTCCCCATGATGAAGATAGGTACAAAACCGCTCATAAGATCGCCGGCTGCGTGAATGTACCCCCACCAAATGGTGTCCCGCCTGTCTCAGCCGAATAGCGATAGCCGTCCCAACGATTCCTGCTCCGATGATTCCGAAATTCATGTTAACCTCTCCTAACCCGCAAAGCTCCTGCCCCCTGATCATGTAAAAAAGCACCCCACAAACGTGAAGGTGCTCTGCTATGCTCTGCTTTCCTTCTCCGTCTCGGTCATAATGATCCAAGCGGTACTCTCAAAAGCCAATTCAATTTTGTTTTTCTATAATTTTAAACCAAGGTTCCTTATGGCCTGAACGATCTTTCTCCAGTACAACTCCTTTAGATATTGTCTGGTTTATTTAGATTCCAGTCGCCATACCTCTCCATCTCCACAAACTTCTGTAACCTTTTTTCCTGAAGGAAGGATATAGTGTGGAGCTATTTCCCGTAAGGGTGCCAGAACAAACTCCCGCTCTTCCATGCGGGGATGAGGGAGAATAAGCCGTTCGTCCTCCCATACCTTATTATCATAATTTAGGAGGTCAATGTCAATGGTTCTTGGCCCCCAACGAATAAGTCTTTCTCTCCCGAGGGATTTTTCAACCTCTTGACACAGATTCAACAGGTCCAGAGGCGCTAATGAGGTCTCAATCTCCAGCACTTGATTCCAGAAATCCGGTTGATCCACATTGCCCCAGGGCTTTGTTTCATACGTGCCGGACTTTTTGATGATCTTAACATCCGGGTGTTCCGCCAGCCTTTGACAGCTCTGCTGCAAATAATGCCCCCGGTCCCCCAGATTGCTGCCAATACTCAAATACGCTTTCACCGTTTTTTCTCCCGATAGATCTCGACAAAGGCTTCATCAAAAATCCCCGGAATGGGGGCTTGAGGCTTATGAATGACAACACGCACTCCTTCACAGGGAAATTCACCAAGAACATCTTCGGCAATCCGCTCCGCCAATCGTTCAATAAGCTGGTATTTTTCCCTCTTGACAATGGTTTTGATCCGAGCATACACCTCAGCATAATTGATAGTATCCTCCACCTGATCGGATTTCCCAGCTTTGCTTAAATCGGCATAGAGATCAATATCGACGATAAAGGTTTGTCCGAGGATTTTTTCCTCACGGAGCATTCCATGATAAGCAAAAAATTTTAACCCCCGTAAGGCGATTCGATCACGATCCACTAAAGTTCTCCCCTCTCTTGCGGCGATAGATGGCATCAGCCATCTGAACCGCTCTCTTATTGGCTTGGACATCATGAACCCGAAGAATATCCACCCCGGCGGCCACGCCTACCACGCTGGTAGCCAGGGTTCCTTCCAACCGTTCCTCCGTGGGGAGGTTCAGGGTTTGACCGATCATGGATTTCCGTGAGGTCCCCAAAAGGATAGGACGGCCTAAAGAGCGGAATTCTTCCAGACGGCTCATGATTTCCAGATCGATATCCAGACTTTTGCCGAAGGCTGTTCCGCCAATGCCCGGATCGATGATGATCTGATCACCTGCTAATCCCTGTTCCTCGGCAAGATGAATGCTCTTTTTCAGGTAAGCCATTATATCCCCCATGAGGTGATGGTAGTTGCTTCCCTCTTGATTATGCATGACAATCACCGGTGCCTGAGCTCTCCCCACGACCTCTGCCATTCTGGGGTCTTTTTGCAATCCCCAGACATCATTAATCATATGTACCCCGGCAGCCAATGCCCTCTCTGCCACATCTGCTTTATAAGTATCCACCGAAATGGGAACAGCAATCCGTGGCAACAAAGCCTTAAGGACAGCCTCCAGACGCTCCCATTCCTCTTCGGCACTGACCGGCTCGTGATTGATGCGGGTGGACTCTGCTCCGATGTCCAAAATATCCGCCCCTTGTTCAACCAAGGCCTCCGCTTGCTTTAGGGCACGCTCCAAAGTATTGAATTTTCCGCCATCGGAAAAGGAATCCGGAGTAAGGTTGAGTATCCCCATGATCAGGGTGCGTTCACCCAACACAATATCCTTCCCACGACAGGGGAGAACTCTTTGCTTAGGAGGTTCCAGAGCGTCCAGAAGACCCTTTAAGCTTTTACCCAAATCCTTTAAACCAAAGGGTTGAGCCGCCAGCTTTTGACTGAGCCGGCGAAAATGTTTTGCTGTTCCCACCAGCAAAATATCCGAGGCTTCAATCTTATTGACAATAACATTGCGATGAACCGCCGCGTCCCCTCCCAGAGATAGCATTTCCTGCTTAATGATATGAGCGGCAGGCAAAGGCACATTCTCCAGCTTGAGAGCTCTGCCGATGGGTTTGCCAACCATATGAGCAATTCCTCCCGGGTCGGAGCCAATTTGCTGCATCGCTTTTTTTGCTTCTGTTTCGTTATTGAGGCTGATCCAGCGCGGGGAATAATCTTTCATACTTATCTGACCTCCTTGTGGAACCTTAACTTTAGATTAGAATGTCCTCCATTGCTTTTGTATATTTATAACAGGTAGCCTTACTGGAGCAGCTTTGGCAATCCCTCGCCCAATCATCAGCTAAAGCTAAGGCTTGCCCAAGGATACTGCTTGTCTGGTCCGGAGGGAGACGATGTTCTGAAATCCCGAGGACGATCTTCTCCATCTCCGCCTCTGTGAATCCGCAATCCTTGAGAATCGGTCTTGCCAACCGGGCTCCTGCCAGGGCATGATCCTCTTGGTTCTCATACTCTACCCACCGGCCAATATCGTGCAAAATTCCCGCCGCATAGATGCTTTCTTTCCCTAGGCCATAGCTCTCTTCCAACCTGACGCTTGCCTTATTTGTCCCGGTACCAGGAAGGCTGTCTCTGTCTTCTATGTATTTCTCCAAAAGATAGAGATAAGCAATTCTCGCTACTGCGAGGCCATGATCAGAGCCATGGCGGCAGTATATCCGTTTTTGTTCAGCTTGCTTATTTTTCTCAGTAAATTCTTCATAATTGCGATGTTGAAGAATCCGATTCACCCGAGGCATAGGTATCATCCCGGCTGCTCCTCCTGTCCCAGACTATTTTCTCTGACCTTAGCTCATTTTCTAATCTGATTATACCTTTCCCGCTTCCACTGTAAAACATTAAAAGGTCCTAACGAAAATAAGCCCCAGAAAATTTCTTTCTGGGGCAAAGCCAGACGACCTGTTTTAGAAGAGGCCGGTAATGCGCCCTGCAGCGTCAATATCCATTCTTAAAGCAGCCGGGCGTTTGGGAAGTCCGGGCATGGTCATAATAGCACCGGTGATGGCTACCAGGAATCCGGCGCCGGCAGATAAGCGGAGTTCACGGACCGTAATGGTAAAGCCCGATGGGCGGCCCAGAACATTCTGATCATCGGTTAAGGAGTACTGAGTTTTAGCCATACAAATGGGCAATTGGCCATAGCCTAATTCTTCATATTTCTTCATCGAGGTTAGGGCTTCTTTGGTAAAGTTCACACCATCGGCACCATAAACCTCTTTACAAATGGTCTCGATCTTCTTGGCAATAGGCAGATCCAATTCATAAAGAACATGGAAATTGGATTCTTTATTATCAACAATATTGAGAACAGCCTTGGCCAGCTCAATACCGCCTTCGCCACCTTTAGTGAAGACTTCCGATAAGGCGAACTCGGCTCCCAGCTGACGGCAGCGTTCTGCCACAAACTCTAATTCAGCATCGGTATCGGTGGGGAAACGATTGATAGCCACCACCGCAGGAACACCAAACTTGCCGATGTTCTCGATATGCTTTTCCAGGTTAACGATACCTTTAGCCAAAGCTTCCAGGTTCTCCGGTCCCAGATCTTCCTTAGCGACTCCGCCATTCATCTTCAGAGCGCGGACAGTCGCTACAATGACCGTAGCCGCCGGCTTCAGCTCTGCGAAGCGGCATTTCAGATCGTAGAATTTCTCAGCGCCGAGATCAGCGCCGAATCCGGCTTCGGTAATGACATAGTCAGCAAGCTTCATGGCCATTCTGGTAGCCACGACGCTGTTACAACCGTGAGCAATATTAGCAAAAGGACCGCCATGAATAAATACAGGAGTGTTCTCCAGGGTTTGAACTAAATTGGGCTTAATGGCATCCTTCATGAGCAGAGCCATGGCACCTTCAGCTTCCAGATCATGAGCGGTAATCGCCTTACCGTCATAAGTGTAAGCCACCACAATCCGACCGAAGCGTTCTTTCAGATCCATAAGATCCTTGGCTAAGCAGAGAATCGCCATAATTTCGGAAGCCACTGTGATATCAAAACCGTTTTCCCGGGGAATTCCTTCTGTGCGGCCGCCTAAACCAATCACAATTTTGCGTAAAGCCCGGTCATTCATATCCATGACCCGACGGAATACGATTTGGCGAGGGTCGATATTCAAAAGATTGCCTTGTTGTATATGATTATCTAAAAGTGCTGCCAATAAATTATGAGTCGAAGTAATAGCGTGGAAATCACCGGTAAAGTGGAGATTGATATCCTCCATCGGCACAACTTGAGCATATCCGCCCCCGGCTGCTCCACCCTTAACACCAAAGCAAGGACCCAGGGAAGGTTCACGCAAGGCAATCATGGCGTTTTTGCCAATCTTGGACATAGCTTGTCCTAAGCCAACGGTCGTCGTGGTTTTTCCTTCACCGGCAGGGGTAGGATTAATTGCAGTCACCAGGATGAGTTTAGCATCGGGTTTATCCTTGAGGCGTTCCCAAGCACTGAAGTTGACCTTGGCTTTGTATTTGCCATAAAGCTCAATCTCATCCTCCAGCAGATCTAACCCCTGAGCAATCTCCGTAATTGGTTTCATCGTTGCCTCTTGTGCAATTTCGATATCGGTTTTCAATTAAAATTCACTCCTTTTTCCACTCTTTCGTCTCGGACTATGAAAGTCCCTTTTCCAGATCCTTGAAAACTCCAGTCCAATTATACTAATTCGGCGAGAAGAGAAGATTCCCTGCTTGGATTAACAATAAATTTTTTGAAAATTATAAAATCTCGTTTAGAGAAAAAAATGCCAGGATAGACCTAAGATTCAGGGCTTTTTACAGGTGATACTCCTTTATAGGATGGAATTTGCACGGTTTTTCTGGACACGCTGACACTCATCCCTAATTGCTTTAACCGCTGGGCTTTCAATTGCGTAAAATAGTCCAGGAGCTGGTCCTGATTACCGATGGCGAGAATTTCATAAGGAACTCCTTCCGTACGGGTAATGGGGACCTGATTAATCAGCTTCGTGGAAGTCCCGCTCAGAACAATAGCTGAGGAGGCCACAACCCGCTGTCCGTTGACGCTAATTGCTTCCGCTCCGGCAAATTTTAAGGTATTGATTATTTCGAGCAAGTCCTCATTGCTCATCGGAAGCACGACTTTATGCTCCTGTTGCCGGTCATCAATGGTAATCACGATTCCCGGGCCTTGGACATTCACCGTACCTTCCATCATCCGATAGCGGTCCAACTCGGCGAGAAGAGCCGGGCTGGTTCCCCCTTGTGTTCGCGCTTCTTCCAACTGGGCTGTTAAAGCTGTGTGCTGCTCTTTGAGAAGCTTGTTTTCCTCTTGAGCTTCGGCCAGAAAATCTCTGGCGGAAGCGGCCCTTTGGGCCTGAATTTTCTCCAGTTCCAACACGCTTTTTTGAGTCTGCATCTGCAGCGTGAGTAAAAATCCTAAGACTAGGGCCACCAAAGTCAAGGGTATGGCCAGGGTACGCTTCTTCATTATTTCGCCTCCTTCATAGGTTCAGAGTAGCGAAATTGCTGAGCCTTGCCTGCCGGTATGACCAGGGGCTCCGTGGGCACCTCAAGTTTTCTTGTGATTCCATATTGTTCCTGATACTCACCTAAGCGATCCCAAAAATAAAAATTCAAAGAAGACTGCAAATAGTTGACATCCCCTACGGCTTCAATCACATAAGGAGGCATTTGGCGGGTCTGGCCAATCTGAATAAAGGCTCCGCTGCAGAAAATTTCTGTGTTGCCCGTAATCCGCTGCCCATTGACCGCGACGGCTTCAGCCCCTCCATGCCAGAGCAAATTGACAATTGTACGGATATATTCTTCGTGAATCACATAGTATTGGATATCCTCGTTGTTAATATCCCGATCCTGTGCATCGTCAAGCGTAATTCGAAGACCGGGTCCGGTGACCTTGGTCAGTCCGGCATTGCGTTTCGCTGTGTCCAGTTGTTCGAGTACGACTTTCGAGGCATTCTGGCCCGCTTGAAATTTAGACAAGTCTTCTTTAAGTTTGCTAATATCATTTTTCAATTGCTCGTTTTCCTGGCCGATTTGAATAAGTGAAGCTAGGGTTGTATCTGTTCTCGCAGTGGATCCTGCCGCCCCTGTAGTTTTCAATAAGGATATGAAGAGAATGCCTAAAATCAGGCTGGCCACCGTAAGCATCATTTTGCCGTTTTTCGGCAAGTTCATGGCTAATACACCTCTAACTCTTATCAAGAATTATTTTTTGAAAAAGGACACCGAAGTCGGTGCCCTTTTTCAATTTACTCTCTATTTTACTCGCTAAGCCACTCTTCTCCAGCTTTGCGATAATCACAAAGCTCTTCGGGTCTAAAATAGAGGGCAATCTCCCGTTCTGCACTGGCTACAGAATCTGAGCCATGAATCACATTGCGGCTGATATCCATGCCAAAGCTGCCGCGGATCGAGCCGGGATTGGCATTGGCAGGGTTGGTGGCTCCCATCAGTTCCCGAGCCAGAGCCACGACATTTTTGCCTTCCCAAACCATAGCCACCACCGGAGAAGACATAATATATTGAACCGTGGGCTCAAAAAAGCTTTTCCCTTTGTGCTCGGCATAATGTTGCTCGGCCAAAGCCTGATCAACACTCATAAGCTTCATTCCTACCAGTTTGCACCCTTTTGCTTCAAAGCGTGCGATAATTTGCCCAACCAACCCCCGCTGTACAGCATCAGGCTTGAGCATGATGAAGGTCTTTTCCATAACATCCTCCCCTAGTCAATCTTATTTTTTTCTTCTTCTAAGGTTGACCCGCTCAATCCCTCGGCTTCCGTCCTGTCTTCTCCCTCCACGGAGGTCTCCCCTGTGGCGGGAAGAAGATCATCATGTTCCGTTGTATTATTTTCAGTCTCCGACGGCTCCGAGACTTGTGCGGTTTCCACTGGTTGATCAAAGCGGGCCATCAGCTCGGCAAATTCCTTGGCTTCGATGGTTTCTTTCTCCATCAAAGTCTGGGCAATCGCGTTAAGCTTATGCATGTTCTCCTGAATAATGGTCTGCGCCTTCAAATAGCATTCATCGATCATCCGGCGCGCTTCTTTATCGATGGAGTAAGCCACCGCTTCACTATAATTGCGATCCCGGGCAATATCCCGGCCCAGGAACACCTGACCTTCCTTCTGTCCAAAGGTAAGGGGTCCCAGCTCCTCGGACATTCCCAGTTCAGTAATCATCTTGCGGACAAGACCGGTAGCCCGCTCCAAGTCATTGGAGGCTCCGGTGCTGATCTCATGGAGAACCAGGGCTTCTGCCACCCGCCCCCCTAAGAGCATGGTGACCTGATCCAACAAATGAGACTTTGTCATATAGTTGCGATCTTCCTTAGGCAGGAGCAGGGTATACCCGCCGGCCCGTCCCCGGGGAATAATGGACACCTTGTGCAAGGGATCCGTATGGGTCAGCATTTCTCCCACTAAAGCATGACCTGCTTCGTGATAAGAAACCAATTTCTTTTCATAGTCACTGATGACCCGGGCCTTTTTCTCCGGTCCGGCGATAACCCGTTCCACAGAATCCTCCAGAGCATTCATTTTAATCTCTTTTTCATTGCGGCGAGCAGACAGCAGGGCCGCTTCATTGACAAGGTTGGCCAGATCCGCTCCGGTAAATCCCGGCGTGCGGCGGGCTAAGACATCCAGCTCCACATCGTTGTGCATGGGTTTGCCTTTAACATGGACTTTTAAGATTTCCTCGCGGCCTTTGACATCGGGAACATCCACCACTACTTGGCGGTCGAAACGCCCCGGCCGCAACAAGGCGGGGTCGAGAATATCAGGGCGGTTGGTGGCCGCGATAATGATGATGCCTTCATTCCCATTAAAACCATCCATCTCAACGAGCAGCTGGTTCAGGGTTTGCTCCCGCTCATCATGACCGCCCCCCAGACCGGCGCCTCTTTGCCGGCCTACCGCGTCGATCTCGTCGATAAACACGATGCAAGGGGCATTCTTTTTGGCTTGTTCAAATAAATCACGCACCCGGGATGCTCCCACCCCGACGAACATCTCTACAAAGTCCGAGCCGCTGATACTGAAGAAGGGAACCCCCGCTTCTCCTGCCACAGCCCGGGCCAAAAGAGTCTTACCGGTTCCGGGAGGGCCAAAGAGCAGCACTCCTTTGGGAATTTTAGCTCCCAACTCATTAAATTTCTTAGGGAACTTGAGGAATTCCACAACTTCTTCAAGCTCTTCCTTCACCTCGTCGGCTCCCGCCACATCGGCAAAGGTCACCTTTTTCTTTTCATCCGTCACCAGTTTAGCCCGGCTTTTCCCGAACTGCATGACCCGGTTGCCGCCCCCTTGGCTCTGCTGCATCATAAAGAAGATAAAGCCGCCGATTAACAGGAAAGGCAGTACCGTGGTGATCAAACCGGCCCACCAAGGAGTGGTGACCGGCGGATTGACCCGCACGTTAACTTTATGCTCGTTCATTTGCGCAGACAGATCAACATCCTTTGCTTCACCGAGCACTACATATTGCTGACCGTCTTTGGTTTTAACTTCATAGGTATTGACATTATCATCGGTACTGATTACAACTTCTTCAACCTGACCCGTAACCACCGCCTCATAAAATTTGGTGTAATCCATATCCAAGGGCTGAGTCGCCGGTGGGTTGGCAAATCTTATGAGCATAATCGCAATGAGAATAATCAGTAAATAAACAGCAGCGTTTTTGAAAAATTTCAAACGTCTGGTCCTCCCCTCTTCTGGAAAAAAATGTCCCATCATACAAAGACAATATTACATATTATACCACGAAAAAGCCCCTTTTACAACGAACCCAGCCTTTCTTCTTCCTTCCCTTTTCGTGATTCATCCATTGCCGGCTTCAGCATTTGATAAGAACGCCGACAGCTCCCTTTCCCTGTTCAATGGGATAGCGATCTCCCCTCTTCACTCCGGGTATCCAGAGAATTTCATTGCCCATGGCCAGGAGAGGAATCACCGGTCGGTGCTTAGCCGGAACTTTGGCATCCTGGAAGACTTTTTTCAGGGATTTATGCCCTAATCCTGCAATCCACAGGCAGTCTCCCTCCTGCCGATACCGCCATTGCAGCTTTTCACTGTTTCGTATCAAGCCTGGCCCGTCGAAAAAGACTTTATCCACACATTGGCCCGGGTAATCATTGTCTTCTGCTTCTTTCTCCAGGCAGAAAAGACCAACCAGCCAATTCACCCCCGCCTCATCCCGCCAGGGGAGCCACTCACCCCAATGGGCGCCGACAGGCAAAGAGGGCAATAAGATATCCGGGGATTCATTAATAGACTGCCCCCAGTCCGCCCTTTGAAACCATACCCCTTGATAATCTATCCCAATGTTCAGCCCCGGCAGATCCTGGCTCCAGCCTACCTGGCCCTGGGAAGCCATCACCTGCTCCACATACTGAAAAGCTATTCCCCGGGGTTCTCCGGAAACCAGGGTGGCAGCTCTGCGAATCAATCGGGATAAAATAGCTTTGGGAAGTTCAAAGATTGTTCTGCGCAAACCCACCCTTTGCTCTGTGTCTAGGATGGCCCATCTCTTCCAGGCTGACTGGACTTCTTCTTCCAGGTATTCCTCATCCCAACGCAAAACTTCAGCCGTACGCCCTAAAGCCTCGATAATCTTAGGGTTATACTCCCGCTGAAGTTCCGGTAACAGCTGTAAGCGAATTTTATTCCTGACATAGATAGGTTCCTCATTAGAATGATCCAGGGCATAGGGTAACTTCTCATTTCGACAATATTCAAGGATATCCTCCTTGGTGACTGTAAGAAGTGGACGAATCAGCTTACCTTTTTGCGGATAAATTCCTGCCAATCCCGCTGTACCGCTGCCCCGCAGGAGGCGGTACAGTACAGTTTCCGCTTGATCCCCGAGATGGTGGGCTGTGGCCAGCAGGGTGCAATTTTCTTTCCTCATATCTTCCTGCCAACAGGCATAGCGCCATTCCCGGGCAGCCGTCTGAAAGGATTTTCCCACCGACTTAGCATAATTTTTGGAATCGAAACGATGAATAAGACAAGGGATTTCCCAATCCCTTGCCATATTTTGTACCATCTTCTCTTCATCATCCGATTCCTCACGCACCCCATGATGAACATGGGTTATAACGAGAGTAATCTTCTGCTCCTGCTTGTCCTGAATATAGCGCCACAATATATGGGCAAGAGCCACAGAATCCGGCCCTCCCGATACAGCAGCCAGAATCCGGGAGCCAGGCGCAATGAGCTGCGGCAATACCTGCTGCTTTAGTTTTTCATACAATGCCCCTTACCCTCCTTGCGGCTCAATGAAAAATGTTCTTTTTCACCACCAGGACAATTCCGTCGTCCGCCAGGTCGTTGCCGCTCATAGCCCGCGCTTCCTGCACGATAGCCTCGGCCAATTCCTGGGCGGTCTGGGGATGCTGGCGATCCAAGAATTTTTTCAACCAATCCTTCCCATCTTTTAGTATATCCTGAATTCCATCCGTAACAAGCACTAAATACTCATCCGGGCGTAATTTTTCTTCGATAACAGGAATCTCCACATGATTTAAGATCCCTACCGGCAGGCTGGAGGATTGAAACATATGGACTTTATCCTCGCGGACAATATAGGAGGGGCAGGCCCCCACTTTGATCAGCTTGAGATCATCGGACTCACAATCAAGGATACCAATATCCAAAGTAACAAAGCTTTCTTCCGGAGAGCGCAGAACCAAAATGGAATTCAACGCCTGAATGGCACTTTCCGGTTCAAAGCCTGTGGTCAGGAGCTGCTCCAACAGATTCAGGGCTGTGGAGCTCATCTTGGCCGCCCCTTCTCCCACTCCCATGCCATCACTGACGATGAAGGCATGCTGGGTCGGCGCAAAGGCCAAGGAGGCATAATTGTCTCCGGATATACTGTTCCCCTTCTTCGTAAAAGAGGCCACTCCCACATCCAAAAATTGCTTGCGCCGCCGGGCCAGGCTGGCCGGTTTGACCTGCTCCACATTGTGGCGGGCATTAAGTTCCTTGGCCAGATGCCCGATAACTTGGGAAACACTTTGAAATTGACGGGCCAAGGCTTCCTGATTGGCCGTCAGCCGGGAGCGCCAGGATTCTATGCTTTTTTCATGCTCCATAATAAACTGGACCCCCAGCAGCATTTCTTTAAGCTTCCCGCAATGCCGCTTCCATTCCACAGGGAGATTTTGAACATTAACTTTTTCTTCTTCCCGTTCTACCCATTCGAAGAGATTGAACAGCAAATGGTAGGTCCGATAAAACTCCCGGGTCCAGCAGGTGTCCAGGGTGGGGCAATTTTTGCAGACTCTTTCCACTAAAACATTCATCAGCTCCGGAATCTCCGGTTTGGATTTTCCTACTTCAGCCTCAGCCGCCTGAGCACTGTAGGCGATCTGATCAAAAATCTCCGCGACGGTCTTGACCTTGGTCACCGTGGACTCTACTTCCGGCATCGGCTTGTCCTTTAAAAAATCATGTTGGGAAGTGGTGCTGGGGAAAAGTGAAAAAAGCAACAGGCCAATACCTGACGATAATAACTGGGAATAAAGCACCTCCGGCTGGAGGTAGACAGTGAACATCAGGGTAATGCTCATAAAGGCCACACCAAGACCCAGTTTTCCCAGCTTCTGAAAAGCTCCGGTGCCAAAACCGGCCAGACCGTAAATTCCGGCAGCCATCAAATTCTGGGGATTAAACTCCAACTGAGGAAGAAAGCCCAACATAGCCCCCACCCCAGCTGCCGCCCCCGCACCAAAACGCTGGGCAATAAAAAGAATAAAAAAGCTCAGAACCACTACGGAGAAGTTAATCTCTTTAAACATGACGCCATGGAGCCCGCTCAATACCCCGATGAGAATGAGCAACCAGGCCATTCCCTGCTCACGGGTAAAGTTTCCCCGCCAGACCGCATCCTGATAGCGCAAAGCAAACCGGAAAACAACCGCCAGACCGCCATTAAGAATGCCGAGCACTGCGGCTTTCATTCCCAGCGAGACTTCAAATTGTCCAAAACTCAACACCGCCAGGGCAACACACCCCGTCACAAGGGCTGTGGAAATCCCCAGATAAAGGCTCTCCCGTTTGTTGCCGCGCAGCCGGGGCACGAAAAGGCTCAGAATGAGCAGAGTCAGTAGAATCTGCAGCCCGGAGGCCAGGTCCTTCAGGAACAGGGAGCTCACTCCCGCCGTCACCCCCAGCAATCCCATCATGGTCCCTTTGCGTCCATGAAGCATTAGGGCTGCGCCAAAGGCTATCCCAAAGGGGTATAACCCCAGAATACTTCCGCGGGCTATCAGCAAACCTAATAAAAAAGGCCAAAAATGTCCCTCTAAAGTCAATTTTTCCTTGCGCAATCCCTGCTTAGTTTTCAACGTCGCCCATTCCGCCATGACCTCACCTCTTACCATATAATACCAACATTATACCTGATGGCTATGGCAAAGCTTGTCTAGGGAAGGCGGAGATTTGGATTACTTTTCGACTCATTTCCTGAATATTGCCTTAATCGTCCTCTTTTCACCCTCAACCTTCAGGATACTACAACAAAAAACCCTTCCTTCAAGATATAAAGAAAGCCCGGCTTCGCCGAGCTTTATACTTTCTGAGAGTGCTAAAAAGACCGCTTTGCAGCGGTCATTTATCTTAGAGAACGTTAGCTTCTAGTATCGGCTTGATCCTCTTCCCCCGCGCTTGGATTCTGTGGCACGACGGAATTCCAGTTGCCGTTCATCGCTATCCTTAATAAACTTGGCTAATTTATCCTCAAAGGATACGGTTGGCTGGCGACGTTCCCGCGTCGTATTTTTCGGGCTCGGATTAGCCTGTTTAATCGATAGACCAATTTTCCCTTTTTCATCGACATGGATCACTTTGACCTTAACACGGTCTTGTTCCTTCAAGTAGTCCCTAACATCTTTAACATATGCATCTGCAACTTCTGAGATATGCACGAGACCTGTGACTTTCTCGGGTAATTCCACAAAAGCACCGAAATTGGTAATTCCCGTTACTACACCCTCAACTATAGTGCCAACCGCAATGGCCATACGAAGCAAACTCCTCCTTGTGATGATTTAAGTCATTATTTTTATTATATCTGTCTGCTGAGAGGACTGTCAAGATAACAAGTCTTGAGAATCCTGACATTTTGTACTAAATCATAAGTATTTTATTCTGTTTTGGGCGCAATGCGAATTTCACCCTTACGGACTAACCCTAATTGCTCCCTGGCCAGTTGTTCAATATAACTGGGAGTATTCAACTGCAGAATCTCTTCCTCAAGAAGTTTTTGCTGCTGAAGCAAATCCTCCTTCTCTTGGTTGAGCTGAGCAATACTCTGATTTACTTCTTTACGAAGTTCATAAAGCTGATAAGCAGAACTTACTAATGCACAAAAGGCAAACAAGACGACAAGCGTGGATAAAGGCCGAAAAGGTTGCTTTCTGGTCTTGGGGCGGGACTCTTTAGTTGTCGGACTCTTCTTCGTCAAGATCAAACCCTCCTAGACCTAATTCAGCTTCCGGAATAATGCACACAATCTCATAGCCCTTCCCCTTAGCCCGATTAAGCAGGGTTGCCACGGAGCTGGGGCTGAGGTGCAATTTCTTGGCAATCTGTTCCTGTGACTTTCCACTTTCCTTTAAGATAACGGCTTGCCGTTCCCTAAAGCTCAGCTTCTCCAACCCCCGAATTTCTAAATGCACAGCATACACCTGTCTTATGCGGATTTTATGTCATTTGCATCCTCACAGAGGATAAGAAAGGGTCCATTATCCCTCCCCACAAGTTATCCACAACCTGTGCTTAACTTGTGGACAAAATATGGACAACCTGAGGACAGAGACACTACAAATTGTGGACATCTTCTATTATACAGATGCCCACCCCTTTAATCAACCTCTTCTGTTAATTTTACCCATTAGTCCTAGGCGGAAAGAGGCGTTCCCAAAAACTTATCATTGTTTTGCGGGTTTTTGTTAAAGGTTTGCCAAGGAAAGCCTCTGCTATACGAAAAACCAGGAGACTAAACCAACGTAAAACAGCGTAGGGGGGCCTCATGAGAACAGCCAGTACTTTAAAGGGGAACTTCAACACCAGCAGAATAAGTCCCAGGCACGCTTCAATGAAGCGGTAGCATTTAAAGAACAGCCAAAGGGTTATCCTGCTGAGAATTCGCGTATAAAGAAACAGCCCCAACACACTTCCCCACACAATATAAAACCGAAGATCCAAATGATTGGCCTTTAAAAAGAATTTAAAAAGCAGGAACAAGGCCACAGCAGAGAAGATCAAATCTCCGACCACGGTCATTACTTTTCCCCAGCCCAGCCATTTGCGAAGGGAGCGATAAAAATCAAAAACAAAGCCCACTGCCGCACCGGCTGCAACGACCCAAATCAAGGCTTCAAAGTCAGAAATCTTTCTCCCCCCTTTCCTCCCCCGCCCAACCGCTCATGGGGTATTTCTACTTGAGCATCTAACGGAAGATTTTAGCCCAAACATTTTGCCTCGATCCCGAATTGCGGGGATATACTAAAGCATCGATCAGCCCCTCCACCTCTACTTGCCCGGCCTTGAGATCCAGATGCTTGATGCCTAATTTCTCCCCTTTGATGCTCAGTACCCCTTGAATGGTTTCCAACAAAATTTCCTTGGGATCAAAGGACTGCACTTTGGATACCCCTGTCAACGAAAGGAATTGCCGATTATCCATGGCCAGCCGGTGATTGGATGGATTTTTTTCCATTCCTACCAGCCCTCCTTTTTCCATTTTTCTTCTTAAACTTTATTCTTGGCGGGGCTGATTTATGCCAGATCCGGGACAATATAAAGAAACAAGGCTCTGCTTCCGCCTCGTTTGCGAGGGGGAGAGGAGCCTTGTCTGTGGCCGGCTATTTCGCTTATTGGGGCTGTGTTTGGGGGACCTCGTCGAGCGCGCGGGGGCCCTGGGGAGATCTCCAGGATTTTGATTTACACCGGTCGCTCCATAAGCTGCGCGGACAAAACTAACGCGAAAAGCCCTCCGCTCCGAAAGGTGCCCCGCCAAATCGCTCCTGCTCAATGGCGGGTTGGAAACGTCCTGTTTCCAACCTTCTCCGCTGCGTGCTTTTCGCGAAGTTTTGTTTCCGCTCGCTTAAATTCGCTTCCCTTGTGTTAAGCAAAATCCTTGGGCTGCATTCCGGGTCTGCGTGAGCAGGGCTTTATAGGAAATGCTGAGCAAGTTGCCCTACCCAAGCCGCTTTTTCCGTCTTTACCGACGCCGCTTGAGCGGCAGGGTCGGCGACCCTAGGCAAGGCTCTGCAGAAGGCCTGAGTGATCCCAAAAATCCTTCGCAAGAGCCTCACAAAGAGCCCAGCCTTCGGGTCTCGGACTTCCCCAACCTAATCCCCCCAGGGCTCCAAGGAAAAACTGAAAGGAAACCCGCAAGCAGTAGCTTTACGTGCAAAAGCGTACGGATTTAGCGGAGGGGCGGTCAGGTCAACGAGGCTTTCTTAACGTAGCGGAGCCACGGTTCACATGCAGAAACACTTATGAAATTTCATTTCACAGAGGGGAATGAAAATAGGCGAAGGCTTTTCCTAACAGCATTAAACTGAGATAATCATAGTAAGGTGGGTGCTGTTAGCCGTTTGCTTTATGGTGGATGATACCCCGATGCAGAAACTGGTTCCAACAACATTTAAGCACAGAAGATTGTGCCACGAGCACGGGTAAGAAATTTCAAGTAGGCTTGTTGTTGGACGCACTCACCTACGTTATTAGGAGGTGATCTTCAATGGATGCTATTCTGGAATGCTGCGCGGGACTGGATGTTCATCAAGAAACGGTGGTAGCCTGTATCCTCTTTGGTTCCTTGGAATCTAAGCCTAAAAAGACGATCCGGACGTTTAGTACGACCACATCTGACCTTCTGGCGCTTACCGATTGGTTGGAAGAAGAGAAATGCTCGCATGTCGCCATGGAAAGTACCGGAGTGTATTGGAAACCGGTTTGGAATATTCTTGAGGCAGGGTCGTTTCAACTGAGTTTGGCCAATGCTCAACGCATTAAGAACCTACCCGGGCGGAAAACGGACGTCAAAGATGCGGAATGGATTGCCCAACTTCTTCGAAGCGGATTAATTCAAGGAAGCTTTGTACCACCGGCGGAAATCCGTGATTTGAGAGACTTAACCCGATATCGGAAAAAACTCCTTCAGGATGCAACCCAAGAGAAAAACCGCATTCATAAAATTTTGCAGGATGCCAATATCAAGATTACCACCTATATTTCCGATATTTTCGGGGTTTCAGGACGCAATATTATGGAGTCCCTGATGGATGGAGAAGTGATTACCGTAGAAAAGCTTAACCAGATGGTGAAAGGTAAGGTTAAAAGCAAGATACCGGGTTTAGCGGATGCTTTAAATCATCGACTGCGGAGCCATCACCGGGACATGATTCGATATTCATGGAGTCACTTGAAGTTTTTAGAACAGAGCCTGATTAACGTGGAGCAGAAAATAAGTGAATGTATGGCTCCATACCAGCAAGAGGTCGAGCTATTAACCTCAATACCCGGTATAAATCAGACGTCTTCAGCGATCATGATCGCTGAGTTGGGGGCAGATATGTCTGTCTTTCCTACAGATAGTCAGCTGTCTTCCTGGGCTGGAGTATCACCCGGCAATAATGAAAGCGCAGGTAAAAAAAAAGAGGGAGTGTTTCCGCAGGAAACAAAGCGTTAAAAGCGGTATTATGTGAATGCGCATGGGCTGCTTCTAAAGTAAAAAACTCTCGTTTATCCGCAACCTATTGGCGATGGGTTAAACGGATGGGTAAAAAGAAGGCTTTACTGGCTCTGGGACATCTGATTCTTCGGATTGCCTATCGGATTTTAGTGACGAGAGAAACCTATAGGGAACTCGGAACAGAATACATGATGGAGCGTGAGAGACAGAAGGAACAGCGTCTCATCAGACAACTTCAAGCAAAGGGCTATCAGGTTTTACAAGCCAACTGAAGAATAACCCAATGCAAAGTAGGAATCTATTTTCGTAAGAAAGCAGCGGGGTTTGGCGGGAGCTGTTAAGAAAGCGAGTGGACCAGCCCCGGAGCTATGGAGTACGCGTTGTGCGTAAAGCTACGCGACCCGAGCAAAAGCTTTCATCCTTACCCGCATCCCCTGGGCAACATGAGCGACATGAGAAGCACGAGCGGCCTTAGATCTCCTCTTGCCCCCCGCGCTTCTCATCCTTCAGCACCTCATAAAGCAGATGAGCCTCATTAGCCTTGGCACTGTTGGGTGTGGAAAGAACCCGCACTTCCAGAAGGTGGCGGGCCATCTCCAGGGTCACGATATCCCCTGGCTTAACTTCCGCCGACGGCTTGGCAATCCGGCCATTAAGCCGGATCTTCTCTCCTTCACAGATATCTTTAGCCACCGTTCGGCGTTTAATCAAGCGGGAAACTTTCAAATACTTATCAATTCGCATGGTCATCACCTCAAATATGGTGTTATCTCCAAATCGTCTATAGAGAAAAATCAGGCCCTGACGGACCTGATTTATTTCTCAAAAGCTCTATTGTTGAACAGCGTCTTTTAAAGCCTTTCCTGCTTTGAATCCAGGAACCTTGGAAGCCGGAATAACAATAGCTTCTTTGGTTTGAGGATTTCTGCCGGTACGTTCAGCACGATCTTTCACTTCAAAAGTACCGAAACCAACTAATTGAACCTTCTCGTTTTTTGCCAATGCTTCTTCGATTGAAGCAAAAACAGCGTTGACTGCTTTTTCAGCATCCTTCTTAGATACTTCAGCTTTTTCTGCAACAGCAGCCACTAAATCAGCCTTATTCAAAACGATTCCCTCCCAAATATGTATTGAGTTTCAGCGTTATATTTTCGCGATAAATACTCAAACTCCTGCTTTTATTTCTGGATTGTTGCCAATCTCTTTGTTTTTTTCTTTGCTTTTAGCTATTTCCCAATAATAATCCATCTTTTCGAGGTTCAAATCCCCCAGTCCTTCTCCGGCCTGACCCGCTAATTTTGCCATTTCTAAGAAACGCAGCTGAAATTTTCGGATCGTCTGACGCAGGGAATCTTCCGGGTCGCACTTTATGAATCGGGACAAATTAACAAGAGCAAAGAGTATATCTCCGAATTCCTCCTGGATTCCTTTTTGTTCCGCCATGGCCTCTTCTAATTCCTTTAATTCTTCATAGACCTTGGCTAAGGGGCCTTTAAGATCCGGCCAATCAAAGCCGAATTTGGCCACTTTCTTCTGGGTCTTCACCGCCAGCATTAAGGCAGGCAGACCTTTAGGAAAACTGAATAATTCTTCTTCTGCTTTTTCCCCCTTTTCCTCTTTTTTAATCTGGTCCCAATTGCTGAGCACCTCGGCAGAGTTCTGCACCCGGACATCGCCGAAGACATGGGGATGGCGGCGAATCATCTTGTCGATGATTCCCTTGAGAACATCCTGAAACTGGAATTCTCCCGCCTCCTGAGCCACTTGAGCGTGGAATACTACTTGTAATAATAAGTCTCCCAACTCTTCAGCCAAATTATACATATCCTGGGCCTCAATCGCCTCAAGAACCTCGTAGCTTTCCTCAATAAGGTAGGGTTTGAGAGAATCATGAGTCTGTTCCGCGTCCCAGGGGCATCCCCCCCGACCCCGCAAGGTACTCATAACCTCCAAAAGCTTCGTCATGGAAATGCCCTCGCCACAGGGAGGAACAACTACCGTGGTTAAATGATCAAAGGTTTGATGATCCAACTGATACAAGGGACATTGCCAAACCTTCTGCATTTTTGTTCCCAAAGCCTGAACCACATAGAGTTCAACCTCATCCGGATAGATATCCATTAAATCCAGCTTCACCTCGGAAGCAATAAAACCATCATAAACCTGAGGTATAATCAGCCATTCCTTACCGGTAATCCCGCTCCCTTTGAGGGCATCGTAATTGCGCAGCAAAAAACCTTCCACAGGATCCAGGGGTATCGCCGCGAAAAGGGGATCGAGAAAGCTCACGGCCGGATGCACCTTAACCTGAAAGCGCTCCGACAGCTTGTCCACCAGGAGCACCACACTGCGTTCAGCCACCGTGGGATGACCGGGAACCCCATACACCACTTCAGGGTAGAGCTCGCACTCCTTCTCCAAGCGACTGACAATCTCCTCATAGATCCTCTCAAAGGAATTCTCCCGCTCATACAAATAGTCAAAGGATTCCGCTTGGAGCCCCTCAGCAAGCAAATCCTGAGCACAAGGGTGATTGACCGTCCGCAAAAAAACCCGCCCGGCCTCCTTAATCATCCGGTAATCCCCAAGGGTCATCGACTCCAGCCCTGCCGGTCCCAAGCCCACCACATGCAATATATTACTCATCAACATCCCTCCTAGGCTTCCTCTAGTGTATCACACCTTGGTCCCCGATAAAAATTCATTAAAAACGGAGATGATGCTCATAAAAAATTGAAGCGGCTGCCGCCGCTCCAATCTCATTTAAAGGATTTATTGTTCCATTTGTTTGGCTAGAAAACCAGCAGCCGTCTCCACTAATTTTAATTCCAAATCACCCATCTTCACATTCGGATCCTTAGACATAAGAATCACTGCCCCAATCGGATCCCCTTCGGCAATGATTGGAGCTGCCACTTGGCTCGTTAACTTAACATGTTCCTCATCTTCATCCGGCTTACCTTCACCGGCTTTAAGCTGCACGGTCTTCCGTTCAGCCATCGCCTGCTCAATGCTGGACCAGATAGGCTTATTTAAGTATTCCTTCTTGGAAGCCCCCGATACGGCGATAATCACATCCCGATCGGCAATACATGCGATATGACCGGTCGCCTCATAAAGAGAATCCGCATATTCCTTGGCGAAGTCACCCAATTCACCAATGGGGGAGTACTTCTTAAGGATCACTTCCCCTTCTCGATCCACGAAGATCTCTAAGGGATCTCCCTCTCGAATGCGAAGTGTCCGACGTATTTCCTTTGGAATAACAACACGACCAAGATCATCAATTCTTCTCACGATGCCTGTTGCTTTCATGTACGCTCTTCCCTCCTTATAGTCATTACGTGCCGCCTGGTTTGGGGCCGTTACAGACACAGCAAGACCACCTTAAAGCTTAAGTTAATCTGACAACTGTCCTGCCTGTGGAAAATTTTGCGTTGTCTTTAACTTCATAGATAGTATATATCTGGTGATTCTCTATTATTCATTTTTTTCCATGAAGTTACTAAACTGGATAAGGAAAGTTTAGGGATCGAAAAAGATATACTTAAAAAGAATCTCTTTCTAAGTATATCTTCATTGATTTTCAAGCATTCACCTTGGATAAATCCTTGTTCTTTAATTGTTCGTTAAGGTTCGTTAAGCGGCTGGTTTATATTTTTCCGAGTACTCAATATTGGCTTTGGCTTTCTCCCGCAGTTCGTCGAAATAACCTCCGAACTTTTGAGCCTTGGCATCAGCTAAAGCATCTTCCGCCACTTGGCTTTTGACTGCTTCATAATCCGCTTTGGTAGCCGCCTTATGATCTTCGACTAAGATAATATGATAACCGAATTCGGATTTAACCGGTGTTTTCGTATAGGTGCCTACCTCTTGGGCAAAAGCCGCCTCCTCAAACTCCGGAACCATTTTTCCCTTGCCAAAAGACCCTAAATAGCCGCCGGAGCTTTGGGAGCCTGTATCGGTGGACTTTTCCTTAGCCAGCTCGGAAAAATCCGCTCCGCCGTCCAGTTGAGCGATAATGGCTTTCGCTTCATCCTCTGTCTCCACCAGGATGTGGCGGGCTTGAACTTCCTCTCCTTTACCGCCGTAGAGCTCTTGGTTATTCTCGAAGAAGGTCTTCTCCTGTTCCGGGGTTACCGTCACATCTTTGGTTATTTCAGCGGATAGAGCAAAGTAATTTTTCACTTCATCTTCCGTCATGGCCTGCTGTTTAAGCCATTCCTGATATTGACTTTCATCCCCAACCATTTGAATAATGTTCTTTTCCTGCTCCAGAATCGATGGATCATTGACATCCAGCTTCAGTCTTTGCGCTTCCTGTATGACAAGCCGGGAAGCAATCATCGCTTCAAGAACCTGGCTCTTCACTTGATTTAATGCCTCTTTGCCCTGATCGGTGCTGAAGTCCATGCCCATGCCTTCATAGGCCTTTTGTACATTGGAGACCCGAGCGGCAAAATCCTGCTCTGTGATGGTCTCGCCATTCACTTTGGCAGCCCACTGATCCCCGCCGGCGGAAGAACATCCAGTCAAGGCCAAGGTCAAAACTAATGCCGCAATTATTCCTTTACGGAAACTCCTCATTATTACACACCCTTTCGCATCCGTTAAAAGCAATTATATCAGGATGCTGTTTTGGACGCAATACCATTAAATACCATTAACACTTTATGGATCGCTTCTAAAAGCTCCTCTTGGACAACGGAGCGCAAACGGACCTTGATCTCAAGATTGCCGTTGCCGGTGGTTCCAAAGGAAACCGGATAGGGGGATTGGGTCGCCATGGTCATCAGCATTTCCCCGGATATGCCGGGGTCAGCCGCAAAGCGGAACACCATCTGCTGCTTGAGCTGCTGGATCTGTTCAATCTTCATCCCTGAGGCCATCCATTTAATTCGGACAATCTTCAAAAGATTCTCCACTTCCCGGGGCGGAGTGCCGAAACGGTCAATCAATTCATCGATCATCATGCTGAGGTCCTCTTCATTATCGATGGCTACCATCCGCTGATAGAGAGCCGCTTTAAGCTGGCGCTCCCCAATATAGATATCCGGCAGATAGGCATCCACCTGAACCTCGATACTGGTCTCGATCTTTTCCTCCACCTGCTCACCCTTGAGCTCCTGTACCGCTTCCTTAAGCATCTGGCTATAAAGCTCAAATCCCAAGGCAGCTAAATGACCATGCTGTTGGGCTCCAATCAGATTCCCGGCCCCGCGAATCTCCAAGTCCCGCATGGCAATTTTAAGGCCGGAGCCAAACTCGGTAAATTCCCGTATGGCTGCCAGGCGCTTTTCTGCCACTTCTGTAAGCACTTTTTGGGGTTTATATAAAAAGTAAGAATAAGCCCGCCGGTTGGAACGCCCTACCCGGCCCCGCAGCTGATAAAGCTGCCCCAGACCAAGGCGATCCGCCTCATCAATGATCAGGGTGTTGACATTAGGCATATCCAAGCCTGTCTCAATGATGGTGGTGCAGACCAGGACATCGCTTTCATGCTCCAGAAAAGCCAGCATCTCCTGCTCCAATTCTTTTTCGCTCATCTGCCCGTGGGCAATGCCGTAGCGGGCCTCAGGGACCAGCTGGCTGAGGAAATGAACCACCTGCTCCATATCTTCCACACGGTTATGGACAAAGAAGACCTGGCCCCCCCGCTGGATCTCCCGGCGAATGGCTTCTCTCACCACATCCGGCCGGAATTCCGCCACATAGGTCTGGACGGGAAAACGATCCTCCGGCGGGGTCTCAATGATACTGAGGTCCCGCACCCCTACCAGAGACATATGCAAGGTACGGGGAATAGGTGTGGCCGACAGGGTGAGGACATCCACATTGGCTTTAAGGGTTTTCAGCTTCTCTTTATGGGCCACCCCAAACCGCTGCTCTTCATCAACGATTAAAAGTCCCAAATCCTTAAACTTAATCGAATCTGAGACCAGCTTATGGGTCCCCACCACAATATCAATGGAGCCTTCCTTTAATCCCTGCAGAATCAGTTTCTGCTCCTTGGCGGAGCGAAAACGGCTCAGCATCTGGATGCTCACAGGATAGCCCATAAAACGCTCCTGAAAGGTATTAAAATGCTGCTGAGCAAGGATGGTGGTGGGAACCAGGACCGCCACTTGTTTGCTGTCCATAACCGCCTTAAAGGCCGCCCGCAGGGCCACCTCCGTCTTGCCATAGCCCACATCCCCGCAGAGCAGGCGATCCATGGGCCGCTGGCGCATCATATCCTGTTTGACTTCGACGATGCATTGCATTTGATCCGGGGTCTCCTGGTAGGGGAACTTCTCCTCAAATTCCTGCTGCCAGACATTATCGGGAGAAAAGGCATAGCCCTTGGTCGCCTCCCGCTGGGCATAAAGTTTAACCAAATCAAAGGCCATTTCCTTAATGGCGCTTTTCGCCTTGGCCTTGACCTTTTTCCATTCGGAACCCCCCAGCTTATAAAGCTTGGGCAGGGTCTCCGCATCACTTCCTAAATATTTCTGCAAAAAGTTAAGCTGATCCAGGGGAACATAGAGCTTATCCTGGCCGGCATATTTGACCGAAAAATAGTCCTTTTCCACTCCCCCCACGGCAATCCGCTCAATGCCCATAAATTGACCAATGCCATGATGAACATGGACCACAAAGTCTCCCGGCTTAAGATCCGCAAATTGCAGCCTCTGCCCTGTTTTCTCAGGGGCCTTTTTGCGCTTGACGGCCGCTTTGCGCTCCCGTTTATAAATCTCCGCCTCACTCAGGACAATCAGCTTGCTTAAGGGAAGCTCAAACCCCTGATCAAGGGAGGATGAATAGACATAGACTCCGCCCTCCTGAACCGGCTCATGGAGCTCATGCTTTTTGGCCAGAGCTCCCCGATCCCTTAAACCTTGCAGCATCCGCTCTGCGTGCTCTTCATCACCAACGAAAAGATTTACAATATGGCCGGATTTTTGCCAATGCTCAATCTCATCCACCAAAATCCCGGTTTTCCCCATAAAGCCCGTCAAAGGCCGGGCATTTAAATTGAAAATCCGTTTCGGAGCCACCCCGGGAATTTCTCTGGGTAAGGTGGAGATCAAAACAAACGGATGCTTTTCCCCATATCTCAGGAATTGTTCATAGCTTACAAATTGATCCTCAGGGCTATAAAATTCCTCACCCTTGGCCAAAGCCTGGGTATATTCCTCAAGCCTTTCCTTCTGTTGGAACTCCAGCTGTTCTTTCAGCCGCAGTGGCTCATCCAAAATGACATAATGATCTTGAGAAAGCAGTGAGAAAAAAGGCTCCAGGGGCTCCTCAAGAAGGCTCAGATAGGGATAGATGCTTTCATCCACCCGGCCTGTTTTCAACCGTTCTTCAATCCTCTGGGCTTGTTTCATAACCTGCTCGGCCACATCCGAACGACCGCTGCGGTTTAAGCGTCCAGCTTGCTTCCTGGCCTGAGCCCGAACCTCCCAGCCCAGCTTCTCCAATTCCTCAGGGCGAATCACAACCTCCAAGGCCGGAGGGATTTTAACGCTTTTCAGGGTCTCAGTGGATTTTTGGGTCTCCAGATCGAAGACCCGGATGGAGTCCACTTCATCATCAAAAAACTCGACCCGTAAAGGCTCCCCATCCAGTGGAGCAATATCCATGATCCCGCCCCGAATCGCAAATTGACCCTTCCCATCCACCACGTCCAGCCGCTCGTAACCTGCCGTGCTCAGCTTCTGGGCAAGATCTTTCAGATCATAGGATGTCCCTTCCTTTAATTCCAGGATGTACTCCTGCCAACGGCGGCGGGAAAAGCTCCGCTGATTCACTGCCAAAGCCGGCACGACCACCGTACATTGGTTATCCTGTGCCAAACGGTTGAGAACCCGGATTCTCTCGATGGTGGTCTCACGGCTTTTGCCCAGGACCTCAAAGGGCAGCCATTCCGAGGAGGGAAAATAGAGCACATCTTCCCCGGGAAGCCAGGAACGCAAGTCATTGACCCATTTTTGCGCAAGCTCCTCCGAATAAGTAATAATCAGCCCCGGCTTACCCTTTTGGATCAGCTGGGCAGCAAAGGCAGGCTTCTGACTTCCTGTTAAATTATAGATCATTTGCGGCCATTCCTTATAGGATATCGCCTTGTCCACTGCCTCAATATCGAAGCCTAAACGCAAATAATGGCTGAGGGTTTTCAAAAAATCCTTCCTTTCAGGCAACACAAAACCATGGACATCCGCCAAGAGGACCCCCATTGTCGCCTAAGTTTTAAGCATCATTCCATAGGTTATCCAACCACAGGTTATTAAAACAGAAAAAGTGCAAGAATGAACAAGAGGAGGAACAGGCAGATTTCACCCCACGCAGAGCCGTAAGGCTTGTGTACTGCCTAATTTAAACGACGGTACTCCCCGACTTCCAATTCATTCATACAGTCCGGGCAAAGGGCATACGCCACATTCCCAATGATATTTATTATAGAGTCGGGACGCTCAGAGGTCAAGTCATCCAACTCCATCTCTCCTAAGACTTGATCACAAACCTGGCACACCCTCATTACCAGCATGAAAAAGCACCTCCCAGGATAGGTTTGCCTGAGAGGTGCCGGCTTATTCATGGCTGCTGGGAAATCACTTTATAAACCGAGGCCAATCGGGATACCGGAAACATAAAAGAGATAACGGCCGGCGATTTCCCCCACAACGATAACAGCCATGGCTAAATATAAGAAACTCGTTTGCTTAGCCAGTTTGCCCGTCCGGGAAAGAGACAGCAGGAAAACACCTCCCAGGGTGAACAGCCAACTTAAAATCAAGGTCGCCTGGCTTCCTGCCAGCAAGGCCGCAGTTTCTTTGCCTGCTCCGGTGAGCGCTCCCAGACTTGCCACATAGCCAAGGGCGAAAGCCGCCTGAACAAGTACGACAGCCCATAGCATTAAATCAATGCGCGGCAGCTTTTCCCGCTGCTCCCCTGCCGTAACATAAAATACGATACCGCCCAGAACAATGGCTGTGGCATAGAAGCTGATCAGGGTGTTGGCATTTTGCCAGGCGGGCATGATGCTCTCCATATACAGCCGGGCCATGGCATAGATGTCGATCAGACCTACGCCTGCTGTGATAACACCTAAAGCGGTGCGGGCGCCGGGTGCTTTTTCCCTTCTCTCCACCCACCAGAAGATGAGCAGCAAGCCAAAGAAAGCACCACTGAAGAAAATCTCACGGCTTAACCAGGACGTAGCCAGGTTGAACATACTGGTCAAGGCCAACATAGGTTTCCCTAAATGGAGTAAGGAAGCGACGATGCCCACAGCAGCGAGGATCAGTGCAGCAAGAGTATTCCGTTTAAAGAGAGGCGCATCCTGTGCTTTGATCCGAAAGACAACAGCCCATAGAACCGCTCCGACAGCAGCTTGTAAACATAGGGTAAATGTTAATAATGGCAATTCATGCATGCTACCCCTCCTTCCTACTCAATTGCTTTTTTATGAGGGCTGATGACGATACATGGTTTGGTAATTTGGGCTGAAGGCAACCCTTTGACTTCGTCCACATTGCCATATTTGGCGCGCAATTCATCGATTGGCCCAAACTCAATGACCCGCATGATGCAGGCATCGACACAGGCGGGATTCTTGCCTTGTTCCAATAGATCGATACAGAAATTGCATTTGGAAACGGTTTTCCCTGCCAATTTAGGAGCGCCGTAGGGGCAGGACCAGGTGCAGTAGCCACAGCCCAGGCATTTATTTTGGTCCACCAGAACGATTCCGTCTTCTTCCCGTTTATACATGGCTCCAGCCGGGCAGTTTTGCACACATTTAGGTTCCTGGCAGTGGTTGCAGCTCATAGACAGCCAGTAGGCGAAGACATTGCTGCGATACACCCCGCCTTCCAGGATGGTATCGCCCCCTTGGAATTCGTGGACTTCGCGCCAGCATTGTCCCACTTCCAAATCATTTTTATCTTTACAAGCAATCTGACAGGTAAAGCATCCTATACAATTGGATTGATCCATATAAAATCCATACTGTTTTGCCATCCTTCGTCACCTCCTACGCTTTTTCAATTTGAACTAAGTTCGTATGCTGGGGATTGCCTTTGGAAAGGGGATTAGGCGTCCATTTCGTCAGAGTATTGATACATCCTCTTACATCAACACCGCTTTGGTCAGGAGTGTACCATGCTCCCTGAGGAAGTGAGCAAACTCCGGGAATCAGACGGGGAGTCACTTTTACTTTAACCTTCACAGTACCCCGGTCATTGTAAACTTTAATCAGATCATGGTCTTTGATCCCCCGAGCCGCAGCGTCCTGGGGATTCAGCCACAGCATTTGAGCTTCCGCTTCTTCCAGCCAGGGCATATTATCGAAAGTGGAGTGTACGCGGCGTTTGGTATGGTGACCAATGCATTGCAGGGGATACTTTTCCTTCAGGGGATCTTCCGGACCTTCTTCCGCAGGCATATATTTAGGAATGGCCGGAATCTGCGGGTTTTGGATGTCATAGAGATCCTTGGAGAAAATCTCAAATTTCCCGGAAGGAGTGGTCAGAGGATTGGCCTCCGGATCTTTAATGAACTTTTCGTAGGCTACTACTTTCGTTGCTTTGGTCTTATAAATTCCTTTTTCCCTGAATTCTTCATAGGAGGGGAAGTCAGGATGGCTGGCTTGGGATACCCCGACAAATTCCCGCAGATAATCTTCTTCCGACTTGCCGTCGTCGAACTGAGCCAATACACCCAGTCTTTCCGCCAAAGCGCGGCCCACTTCATTGATGGTCTTGCACTCAAACATGGGTTCGACCAGTTTTTGCCCGTAATAAGCCACCCCATGGCCCATGGAACGGGTGATCATGTCATTGACTTCAAACTGGGTAACACCCGGCAGGACAATATCGCAATACCGCATACTGGGAGTCATAAAATTATCCATACCCAGGATAAACTCGCATTTGCTGTCATCTTTAAGCAGCGCAGCGGTCCGTCCAGAATCGGAATGCTGATTGATCAGGGTATTGCCGCCGTAATTGATGATCATTTTGATGGTCGATTTTGTTTTGTCCGCACCTTCAATGCGGTCCTGCTCTTTAGTCAAAATTCTTTCAATGGCGTCGGTCCACATGAAGATGGAGATCTTTGTCTTGATCGGATTCGTTCCAATGGGATAGTTGCCCGTTTTTACGGAAGGGCCGCCTTCATACAAGCCAGGATTGCTGCCCAAAATTCCCACATTGCCGGTCATGAATGACAGTACAGGAACCGCCAAAGACTGAAATTCTCCGTTGCCATGGCGCTGAATTCCCCGTCCTTGCAGGATAAAACCGGGCTTGGTCCCGGCAATGTCCCGGGCAAGCTGTTTGATGGTTTCCACGGGAATCCCGGTGATCTCTGAAGCCCATTCGGGTGTCTTCGGCTTGCCATCACTTTCACCAAGGATGTAGCTCTTGTAGGAGTTACCGGCGGGAATCCCTTCCGGCATGTGTTCTTCGTCAAAGCCAAGGCAATATTTGTCCAGGAAGGCTTGATCATGCAGGCCTTCGCTGATCATAACATAAGCCATACCGGCAACCAGGGCACTGTCCGTAGTGGGCCGGATGGGAATCCACTGATCGGCAAAGGTGCTCACTGTGTCACTATGACGGGGGTCAATAACGATAATGCGTGCTCCGTTTTGTTTGGCTAATTTCAGGTAATAAGTGGAGTTAAAGCCGCCTACCCGGGTACAGGCAGGATTATCCCCGAACATAACAATCAGTTTGGCATCAGGGAAAGTGGTGGGGGAACTGCCGCTATAAGGATTACCGAACATATAGGGAACTGCATACATATAGTTGGCCTGGCTGTAGTTGCCATAGCTTTGCAGATAGCCCCCCATGATATTAAGAAGCCGGCGCAGAGAGTTATTGGAGTTGGTTTGATTCAGTAAGCCGTAAGCTCCGCAGGCATAGTTAAAATAGACCGATTCATTGCCATATTGATCAATAATCCTGCGCAGCTCCTTGGCGGTGGTGTCAAAAGCTTCTTCCCAGCTGATGCGGGCCCATTCGCCGCTGCCCCGCTCTCCTACCCTTTTCATGGGGTATTTAAGCCGGTCGGGATGATAAAGTCGCTGCCGCTGGGTTCTGCCTTTCAAACAGGCCCGGGCCTGCAAGTCCTCCGGGGTATCAGGTCCCACATTATCCGTGCCAAACCTCACGACCACCCCATCCTTGACATAGGCTTTAAGCTGACAACGGCCGCCGCAGTTATGCCAGCAGATCGAAGGTTTCTCCTCGGCACCGGCAAGACGCTGTCCGGCTTGCACTACTGCGGGCTCGCCACTGGCCTGAGTCTGTGTGCTGCAACCCACGAGAGAGGGGGCTATCGCTGCAGTAGCTGTTGCGGCTGCGCTCCATTTCACAAAGGCACGCCGACTGATTTTGGTTTTGTTCTGCAACTCTGGTTGTTTTGACATTCCTTTCCCTCCTTGTTCTATAGTAAAATTAAAGATAAGACCTTTCTTTAATCAAGTTATCACATTCACGTTTGTTCAGGCTTCCAAAATCCCAGCGGTTTTTTTGTATCACTATACTATGAGGCACAAGTTATAGTTATAATAATTGAGAACAGTAAAGAACCCCGCTGGGAGCAATAATCGACCATACAGATTTGACCATACAGATACCGAGGAGGTTGGTAAATGGACACTACTGAGCAAAAGGATCTGCTGGAGATCCGCCAATTTATGTACTCCTTTTTAAGCGCAGTCTTTCTCTATCCACCCCAGGCAGAACAAGTCACCATGATTTTACAGCGCCAGCTATTTAAGGAGTTTCCCCTGGATATCGCCGATGAGCAGTATCAAGAGGCCTTAGCTAACTTAGTTCGTTGGACGAATGAAAACTGTGCCTCCGATCTCGTGAATGTGACCTCAAGCCTGAATAAGGATTATACTGCCTTGTTTATTGGTCCCGGCCATCTTGCGGCCCCACCCTGGGAATCCGTGTACCGCACAGAAGAAAGGCTTACCTTTGGCGAACCTACTTTGGAAGTCAGAGAGTGGTATCAACGCTGCGGTCTGGAGTTCGTTCACAAGAACTCTGAGCCGGATGATCATTTCGGCCTGGAGCTGGAGTTTATGAGCAAGCTTATCGCCAGTGAGCTTGAGGCTTGGGAGGAAGACGATGTCATTAAGGCTGAAGGATTAGCCCGTGAGCAGCCGGCTTTCCTTGACGAACATTTGCTGCGCTGGGCAAAAGAGTTTACTCAGGATGTTCAAGCCAGCGCTCAGACTCTTTATTACCAAGGATTGGCCCAATTAGCTTATAGCTATTTGATTTGGGATGGCAAACAATTAAGAGACGGTAAGAACACTTAATTTTCGTCAGGGAAAGACCCCCCCTAAAAAAGTGCCCTTATCTCACCATACACGGGAGATAAGGGCGCTTTTCTTCACTTCAGACCATTTCAGACACAAAAGGCTCCATAGAGGGGAACCGACCATAGGTTATCCGTCTTGCCAAAATTCTTCTCTGAAAAGCGAATGCAGTAGGCGGAATGATATCTTTGGCTAAAAACATTGATGCTTTTCGACTTTACTTTGGTTCCTTTCTTAACCTCGATACCGATGATATCCCTACCTTTTTGCAAGACAAAATCCAGCTCGGCAGTATGCTCACTGGTCCAGTAATATAAACTGTGTCCATTTGCTGCCAACGCTTGGGCAACATAGTTCTCCGCAACCGAGCCCATAAAAAGATTGGCCTCGCCGGTCAACACAGACTGCTGCGGGAGACCGGACTTCATCACCAACAGACCTACATCACTCATGTAGAGTTTAAAAGAAGATAGATCAACATACACCGCAATCGGATTCATCGCTTGTTCCAGCTTCTGGCACTTCAATACAATACCTGCTTGAGTCAGCCAGTCAATGGACACACCGAACAGGGAAGCACTGCCACCCTTTTGGACTACCTTGTATTGAAACTTTTTATTTTCCTTTGCCAACTGGGCAGGAATGGAATTGAAACAAGCCCGAATCTTAACTGTATCCGCCGCACCGGCATACTTTGCCATATCCGCTACATAGTTGTTGAGAATTTCATTTTGACTGGTTGGTATCAAGACCAGTTTTCCAGTTCTTTTAAAAAGCTCCACACAGGCAGGCATCCCGCCAACAATCAGGTAGTAACGATAAAGCTCAATAGCCTTTTGATGCAAAACTTCAGCCATAGGCTCCAACAGCGAAAAACAACGACGAATCTCCTGGGCCAGACGTTCTTCCCCCATTGCCCACAAAAACTCTTCAAAATCCAAGGGAAAAAGGGTCATGCTCTCTACTTTACCCACCGGAAAAGAATAATGTTCACGGTTTATTGCTACCCCCAACAAGCTTCCCGCTGCTGCCACATGATACTCCGGTGCCGATTCGCAAAAGTATTTGAGAGAAGTCAACGCTCTCTCGCAGGATTGAATCTCGTCAAAAATAATCAAAGTTTTGCCGGGTATGATTTCCTGATTGACTGTGGTCTCCAGAAAACGGATCAGGCGCTCAGGTGTTATATCATCAGCGAAATAACCGGCTACGGCTGGATTGGTCTCCAGGTTAATATAAACTGTATTAGCGAAGTGCTTTTCACCTAATTCAGCCAGCAGATAGGTTTTGCCAACCTGTCTGGCACCATAGAGCAGTAAAGGCATCCGGCCTTCGCTCCTGTCCTTCCACTGCACAAGCTTCTCCTCAAGTTTTCTCCGCAAGCAAATCACCTCTAAAACTATTATACCATTTTTATACAGATATAATAGTTATCTGAGGAAAAATAGTTATACTTATGATTTTTTCTTAGATATCGATAGAAGATGAAAAAAATATTAACTAACTCGGCTCTTCTTTTTGGAGAAGAATCAGGACTTCCGTTTTATTATCGGAAACTCCCCTGCAATATCTCGGATGTGAAGACCGTCAAATAATTAATGCATGAATTCGACATCATAGGTACTTTACCGAAGCAAGGACGTTGTCGGAAGAAAATACAAGGAGATAAGGGCGTTTTACAATTTTATGGAAATAATTGTTGATATTAACTTATATTATTGGCTATAATAATATTGAATATTAAATTTAACGGAGGTTATTATGGCTTATATCAAGCGAACTATCGAAACTACGATCGAAAACGCGGCAAAGATGTTCTCTACCGTCTTAATTACAGGAGCCAGACAGGTAGGTAAAACAACTGTGCTAAAACATATAACCGAAGATATCTCCTATCTGACACTGGATGACCCTATTCTGCTTCTAAATGCTTTTGAAGAAGCAGGGAGCTTTTTCAAATCAACACCACCACCTGTGATCATCGATGAAATACAATACGCACCCAATTTATTTCCTTATATTAAAATGATTGCAGATGAAAACGGTAAAAGAGGACAATTTTATTTGACCGGTTCACAGCAATTCAAGATGATGAAAAATGTTAGCGAAAGCCTTGCCGGGAGAATAGGGATCATTAATTTATTAGGTTTATCCCTTCGCGAAATTAAAGGGGATGCTGATTTTAATAAAGCTTTTATACCTACTGAAAGCTATCTTGAGACGAGAAGACTTTCTGCTAAAGAATTAAACTATAAAGAAATCTGGAAAATTATCTATAAGGGCTCCATGCCGGCTATGTATGCGGATGAACTTGATTGGCAGCTGTTTTATGGTTCTTACACCAAGACATACCTTGAGCGTGATGTCAGAGAGCTTACCCAGGTTGGTGATGAATTAAAATTTATTAAATTCATGACAGCTATGGCAAGTAGAACTTCGCAAATGCTTAATTTAACTTCTATTGCTAATGAAGTAGGCATCAGTGTACCCACAGCGGATCGATGGCTTTCTATTTTAGTTTCTTCCAACATCGTGTATTTACTTAAACCCTATTATAATAACATCATGAAAAGAGCTGTTAAAACTCCTAAACTGTATTTTCTGGATACAGGGCTTGCGGCCTATCTTACCAAATGGAATTCACCCGATGTCATTGAAGCCGGGGCCATGTCCGGCGCATTTTTCGAAACTTTTGTTCTAGCGGAAATACTTAAGGGTTACTACAATGCCGGAATATTAGAACCCGCACTATACTATTACAGGGATAAAGATGCTAAAGAAATCGACATTATTTTAGAGGAAAATGGCACTTTATATCCTATCGAAATTAAGAAGACCGCTAATCCAAGTAAAGAACATATTGCAAACTTTTCAGTGTTGGACCGGCTCAAAGATATGAAGATTGGCACCGGTTGCGTTATTTGCATGTATGACAAAGTCATTCATATCAATGATAACAATGTAAGTATTCCTGTAACCTGGTTGTAAATGACAGCTTCGCTTAATCAAAAGCCTCGCCGAGTATTCAAAAACAGTCGGCGAGGCCCTCTTTTTTACAGGCTATTCGGTTAATCTCTGCAGCTCACTTACCCTTCTTCATCAAAATAATGAGCAATGAATTCATCTGGTGCAATTGCCTTTACCGGTGAATCCTTAAAATAAGGTAAATTGCGAGTAACGATCATGTCAAGTTTTTTCCTTTTTGCACAAGTGGCCAAAAGCGCATCTTCATAATCATTCATAGCCAAGGATAGTGCCCTTTCGCAATCACTTTGAGTAACTTCCAGAACTTCAAATAATACAAATAGCTTAGCCAGCACCTGCTTGGCCTCGCCAGCATCACGGAAGTGTCTATGAAGTAAGTAGTAGATATCTGTTACAGAGCTTGCCGTGATATATGCCTTTAGCCTGTCCTCGGCAATAAGCAGGAAAAGTCTTTCTGCCGGATTATTATAAGGAACGCGCCTGATTACCGCATCAAGAATAACATTCGTATCAATCAGTACTCTCATGCTTCTTTAACCTTTCCTCCCGAGCTAGTTCTAAAGAAGCCTCTTTAGGAAGAATACCGAATAAGGACTTGGCAACTTCGATCTTATTATCCTCCACCTTAGATAGCTTGGCAACCGCTTTTCCATTCCTCATAATGATGATTTCTTCCTTAGAAGCCAGGGTTAGATATTTCCCCATATTCTCTTTTAATTCAGTCGCGGTAATAAACATAGATATCACCCTTCGCAATAACCCATCATTTTCTTCACGATACTATTATAGCAAATTCGTACGAAATTACCAACTCAGCTTCGTCCGGTCTTGTTTTGGAATAAAACCCCGGGCTTTGATGGCGGCGGCTGCTTCGTCCGATTGCAGCCATTTCAGGATACCTCTGGCACTATGCGCTGCAGGCAAATCCTTTCTCACCACTGCATAATACCCATCAGCCAAGGAATAAGAACCTTTGGCAATGTTCTCTTCCGTAGGCTCTACTCCTTCAAAGGAAAGAATTTTAAGGCGGGAGCCGATTTCCGTCACCTCATTCATATTCTGGAGATAGGTATACAAGGTATAGCCTAAAGCATAGCTGTCGGTGGGCTTGCCATCCAGGCCCCCATGATGATAAAAAGCGACCAGCTCCAGCATTCCCTCCATGGTCAGCTCCACATAGTTCTTTTGGATGCCCGGGTGCATAGGCTGATCATGCAGCACTAAGTTATCCAGCTGGGACTGGCTGCCGCTGTCGGCATTCCGGCAAATGGGGATCAGCTCCTTATCCGACCCTCCCAGCTCGGACCAGCTTCTGATGCCATAGTCAAGATAAATGGTTCGCACCTGGTCCCCTGTAATGTTATCCGCAGGGTTTTCCGCCGGTGTGATAAAGATAAGGGCTTCCGCAGCCACAGGGTGGAATTCCAGCTCCACTCCGGATTCTTGAGCTAAAGCAAGAACCGCCGCGGAGGGGTAAGGCACAAGAATCAGCTCCACTTCTCCGGCGATTAAGCGTTTATAGGAAGGTACTGTTTTGGAGACCTCCATGGGTAGATTTTCATTTTCTAAGTAACGATACATGGCCTGATTAATGGCCATGGCGATTCCTTGAGTGGAAGTTGAGCCATCGATGCGGGGGTAATTCTCATGGGTGATGCCATAGTGAGCAGCCGTTTCACTCATGGTGTTATAGACATTGTCGGGTTTCACTTCCTGTGTCGGTGCGGGCGGAGCGGATACGGCTTTTTCCTGATGGGTGCAACCGCTCAGGAGCATAGCCGTTATAACGATAAGGATCAAAAACCGTCTTTTCATACGAACCTCCAATTTCTCACTCCGGCAGGCATCGGCAAAGCTTCGCCCGAAGTCTTGCCCGGTGGTCATACATACCAAATAATTGAGCGCGGAACTCAGCTTTTTCAGTTGAATTCTTCAGCAATGACCTGTTTTCCTCCTCTTTGGAAGATTCCTAATATTAAAAGCTCGTGTCAAAGAACTGCAAGTTCCCTGACACGAGCTTTTACTTGTAAAAATACAGAGCAAACCTAAATCCCCTCGAACACCGGTTTTAAATCAATAAGCAAATCGGGGAAGATAGCTACTTTAATCTTATCATTCTCTGCATAGATTTCCGGACGGCCGTACTTTTGTTCACGCAGTACAAAGACACTAACAAACCTTCCCTCCGGTTCAACGATCCAATATTCTCTAACCCCTGCTTTTTCATACTTATTAAACTTCACAAGCTTATCCATCTCAGTGGATGTAGGCGATATAATTTCAACGATTAAATCCGGAACACCACAACAGCCCTTTTCATCTACTTTAGATTTGTCGCAGACTACTGTAATGTCTGGTTCCACGACCTTTATGATCTCTTCATCGTTTTTCTCATCATTCTCTATTAATCTTACACAGAACGGTGCCGGATAGACTTTGCCGGCTTTCCCTGCAAGATACTGATGAAACTGAACCAATAGACCAGTTAATATCTCTTGATGAACAGAAGATGGTGCCGCCTGCATATATGCTACACCATCAATGATTTCCCAGCGCTCATGTTGAGGCCAGGAAAGATAATCAGCGTAGGTAAAGTTTCCTCTCTCTTGTGGCAGTGGCATTTAATCAGTCCTCTCCTTATTATAATCGCCTACCCATATTATACCAAGTTCTCTTCTGAATTTCACCTGTTATACAAATTCATGGCTTTATCCCCGCCCTCTTTGGCCCACAAGGTTACCGCCTTTATCCCCTTATCCAGAATCTCCTCCAGAACGGGGAGCTCCTCCTTGGTAAAGGAGGCCAGAACATAGCGGGCAGAATCCCAGCCGGCGGTCGGTCTGCCGATACCCACCTTAAGCCTCCAGAAATCCTCCGTTCCCAATTCGGCAATGGTGGATTTAATCCCATTGTGTCCGCCGGCGCTTCCCGAGCTTCTCAGGCGCAGGCGGCCGATGGGCAGATCCATGTCGTCGTAGACTACCATAATATCCTTCGGGGCAATCTTATAGAATTGGGCCAACTCCCGAATAGAACGGCCACTTAAATTCATAAAGGTCTGAGGCTTAAGCAGATAGACCTTCTCTCCCCCCATCATTGTCTCAGCCACCAAGCCTTGGAACTTGGGGCGAAAATCCAGTTTTAATTCTTCAGCTAAGCAATCCAGCAGGAGAAATCCGGCATTATGCCGGGTCTCCGCATATTGTCCGCCTGGATTGCCCAAACCGGCGATAAGCTTCATGAAACTCCACTCCTCTAAGCATATTGAAGACATCCCGTGAATACATTGATGATAGCAGATTTATGTGTTCTTGCACAAGAAATAAGGGGGTATTACGATTGAAACCAAGTAAAGAATTTTTATCCTTACCGATCGTCTCCCTAAGCGAAGGACAGCATATCGGATATGTGAAAAGCCTGGTCATAGACGCTCAGGCCAAAGCTCTGGCCGCCCTGGTCATCGATCCCAAGGGCTTCTTCAGAGACCAGCGTATCATTCCTTATGCTAAGGTCGTCAGCGTCGGTGCTGATGCCATTACCATCGACAAAGGAGCCTATGTAGAAAAGTCCGCCAGCCTGCCCGAAATCTTAAGCCTGATCAAGGAAAAACTGACCATCATCGGCACCCGGGTTATTACTCAGAGCGGCAAAACCCTTGGCGTAGTGGAAGAATATTATGTGGACCCGGATACGGGCAAAATCACCCAGATGGAGATTTCCGGCGGAAAGATCGAGGGGTTCTTCAGCGGCAAGGCCATTCTCGAAGCTGACTATGTGGTCACCATCGGCCAGGATGTTATCGTGGCTCAAAAAGGCTGCGAGACCAGTCTTATGATAGCCGATAAGGGAATCAATGATACCTTTAAATCCGTCCTCCGCTCCACCTCCAACCTGGCTTCGGGAACAGGCCAGGCCTTTGGTAAGATCTTCAGTAAAAAGGATAAGGACAAAACCAAGCATGCCGCTAAGGGAAAAGTCAAGGGCAAGGGAAAAGGCACAGCTGAGGACAGCGCCTCTCCTATCCCGATCATCGAAGGAGAAAATATGGCTCCTCTGCAAGATCCTCCGGCCGCCGAGGATGAGAACATCCTTTCCTCAGCCAACAATCAGCCTATCGAAGCAGTCATCATTAAGGATTCCTCTCCGGAAGTCCCCGAAATTTCTCCTGCCGAGCAGCCGGCCGAAACCGGCCCGGAGCTCAGCCAAGTGGCTGAAGCCCCCTCAACGAAGGAACCCCTGGGGTAAGAAGTGAGTCCATAAAAAGCCAATATAAAAAGCCGAGCATAAGTGAGACAGAACGCCGACAAACGGCTAATGTATTTAAATTTAACCACTCCCCTGCCCTATTAGTGTACTCAAAACACGCTAACAGGCAGGGGAGTGTTGTCTTCACCATCTCCGGCACGTCTACATACCCTATAAGTAGGTCACAAGGAAAGGACGTGCCGATAAAATGCATGATTCAACCGATAAACGCACTCCCCTGGTCATTGCGGCAGAAATCAACGCCATTAACCAGGAGTCCAGACGAATGCTGCTGAAAAATGCCATCGAGGTGGGCCGCCGTCTGAAAGAAGCCAAGGAATTGCTTAACCATGGGGAATGGATGAAATGGCTTAAGGAATCGGTCAGTTATTCCAAAAGCACGGCGGCAAACCTGATGAACCTATATGAAGAGTACGGACACCTGCTCCTCAACCCCTCCGATAACGATTCAAATTTCCAAGCGCTTGGAAATTTGACCTATACCCAGGCTATCCTGCTCCTTGGCCTCCCCGAAGAAGAGCGGGGAGAATTCGTCACCCGGAACGATCTTGACACTATGACTACCCGGCAATTAAATCAAGCCGTCAAAGAGCTGAAGACACCCGTCCCAGCCAAAGAGCAGCCCCAATCTGAACATGAAACTGAGACCGGGGCTGAGGCTGGGGCTGGAGCTATGGCTGAATCTCAGACCCAGGGAGATATCCAAATCAAATATGTCAGCAGAACCGTCAGGCCCCGGCAGCAGAGCATCACCAAAACCGAGCCTGCACCTGCTGCTTCCTCTCTCGTCACGAGCTATGAAGAAAAATGCACCGCCTGCTGCCAAACCATTGCCAACACCTTCCAGGAACTGCTGACCGCCCTGGGCCATCTGGCCAGACTCGACCCCCGGACCAAGGAAAAATGCAGCCAGGATGCCGATCAACTGGCCTCATATATGGTGGATCGGCTCAAAGACTGGCCCCCCGTGGCCGGCACCAATATGAAAGGGGTCCAAACCTACTCCACCTGCGAATGGGGAGGGTGAACTTGTCACCCCTGTCTTCTTGGAAGCATAGACTATAGAGACGGAAAAAACCGTCCCATTATACTGGAGGGAGATGTTAACTATGGCAGTAACACCATTGCCTTTAAAGGCAGCCCTGGTGGTTTTCTTTCAAGCGGGGATCTCTCCGTCCGGAGCCCCCATCATCAAAAAAAAGACCTTGGGTAATATACGCTTTGACGCGGCTGAACAGGACCTCTATGATGTTGCCCATGCACTGTTCAGCTTGACCGATTATCCGGTACTGGATGTGGTCCTGCGCAAAGAGTATGACCTGGTTGATGAAGGGTAGCTTCGGCTGCGGGTACTCTTACAGGCTTGAACAGCGAAGCTGCCGGCAGATTTTGCCGGCAGCTTCGTAAAGCCTACCAACGTTCATAATGAATATGGGACTTCATATCCCACGGGACAGGTGCTTTCTCCTGTTCCGTGGGATAGCCCAACGCAATGACGGCGAGTGGTTCTACCTTTACAGGCAGATACAGGTCGGCCGCAACCTGCCTGCTCCATTCCTTCCCGCGAAGCACACCGCACCACACGCCGCCAAGCCCAAGAGCGTGAATGGCAATCAGCATGTTCTGCGTGGCCGCGGCGCAGCCTCCCACCAAGAAATCACGAGTTCCTTCAACATTGCCGTCACCACATACAACAATGCAACAAGGAGCATGGCTGAGCATCTTTGCGTTCGAATTGCCTGCTGCCCATGCACCAAGGACAGCTTTGTCCTCGACCACAACGAAGTGGAATGGACGCTTATTCTTTGCCGAAGGTGCACTTAGCCCGGCACGGAGAATCACCTCCAGCTTTTGCGGTTCTACTGTTTTATCCATATATTTTCTGACACTTGCTCGTCCCGCTATGGCAGTGATCGCTTCCATATCGGAGTGAAGCCGGGGAATCGCTTCCTTTTCTTCATCAACCATCTCTGCCTGATTCTCACAGGCCATGGCAACGTTAACAGGAAAATCCTGACCGGCATAGCCCAACCCCTTTTGCAAGGTCTTGTCTATGGTCAGTACCTGCTTGCCATTTCCCCTTGACAGCAGTTTTCCCCGATAGGGTATTCCATTGATGGTTCCGCATACAAAAATCGTACCCTTTGGCATTTGAAAAGTTTCTCTTGCGTCAAACGGTATTTCCATTACTGTCAGACGGCCATCTTTGCCTATCCGTGACTGAAATTCCACCATTTTTACTCTCCTAACCCTGCTTGGGTTTGATAGGCACCAACAGATCAAGCTGTGTGCCGAAAGGCGATGCATCTTCAAGATGATGGATGGCATTGAGCTGTTCTTCCAGAGAGGGATCGGCCCTCGGATCAGCGGGGTCTGTCCGGGGCGAAAAGTCCACATCATACTCCCCATTATCCATCACCCATTGCCACAGCCGTCCCCACTCCTGAAACTCTCCGAAAGCAATCATGTGGGCAGCGTACAGCCCACCCAAAAACTGCTTTTTGACAAGGGGCGCGGGCACCTCCATATCGCCAGGGATAGACACCCATGCTTCATATCCCAGGGAACCACCCGACTGTTCGCTGGCCGGATTATTAAACCCGATGCGGCGAAAATCCGGTTTAGACTCCCCAAGTCCGCTCTCTTTGATAAATGTGCTGATGGCCGCACCTACCACTTCTTCCTGATTGTCACCGGTGCTCTGACAAGATGCTACCGTCATCGGGGGCAGGTACAGGATGCGAATGTCTTTGAGGTGTTCCAGTAGTTCACTGGCTCGGTTCAGTTCTTCCATGCTCGTTTCCTCCTTTTGGGAAAGGGTTTTAACAGAAAGAGCCTGTACCAATTCCATGACATGTTCCTGCTCAAAAACATGGGGAGATAGTGGCTCAGGCAGCAGCTTTTCAAGCTCTCTGACAAAGCTGCGCAAAATACCTTCAATGGTTTCCAGCGCCTGCTTTTCGCTTTGCAGGCCGGTGATACTTTGCTCGAATACCTCTATGGCAAGCCTGGCGTCCCGCGTCTCCAAAATCACACCAATCTGCTTCAGCGGAATCCGCAGTTTGCGCAGCACAAGAATCTGCCGCAGGCGGGAAAGGGCTTCCTCGTCATAGGCCCGGTAAGCATAACCCGGCAGCTTGCTGCTCTGCAAAAGTCCCAATTGTTCATAATAGCGAAGGGTTCGAGTGGATACACCATACGCTTTGGAAACTTTGGATATGGGCTGTAGTGTCATGGTTTTCGCTCCTTCTTATTCTAAGCATACAGTACGACACGACGTCAAAGTCAAGCTGTTTCATGAGTGCGGCCTCACCTTTATCATAGAACAAAAGAAGTCGATTGCAAGAGCAACCAACTTCTTTTGATAATAATTGCAGTTGAGATGATGAGATCTGCCAGCTCAGGTCAATTGCCGGTGAACGAGGTTAGCGAAAATACCGCCCTTGCTCATCAGTTCATCATAGGTACCGCTCTCGACGATTCTTCCCTGATCCATAACGATGATCTTGCTGCAGTTAATGATCGTACTCAAACGGTGAGCGATAACGATCCGGGTGACTTTCAGCCGGTCGAGGCTTTGACTGACCATGGCTTGTGTTCGATTATCCAGGGCACTGGTAGCTTCATCAAAGAATAGTATTTTCGGCTGATTGACTATGGCCCGGGCAATCATCAAACGTTGTCTTTGTCCACCTGAGAGGGTCGAGGCGCCTTCGCTGATCATGGTATGCATTCCCATGGGCATGGCCTGGATATCCTCTTCCATCCCGACCATTTTGACCGCTGCCCAGGCGTCATCGATCGTGAGATAAGGATTGGCACCCACAATATTCGTGAAAATATTCCCTGACATGAGCTGACCATTTTGCAGTACAACCCCCAGTTGCTTCCGGATCGCCCGTATATCCACTTTCTCAAGATCCTGACCATCGTAATATATTTTTCCGGTCTCCGGCTTTTCAAAGCCCAGCAAAATCCTTAACAATGTCGATTTTCCACAACCGGAAGTGCCCACTAAAGCGACATAATCCCCCTCCTCAATCCGGCAGGATACATCTTTCAAAACCAAAGGCCCATCCACTTTATAGCGAAAAGAAATATGATCCATTGCGATGGAGCCTCTGAGGGGGGCAGGTGCGATTTTCGTCTCATCATACTCCGGTAGAGTGTCCAGAATCGGTTTCGCCCGTTGATAGAGGGGAATCACACTATATGCACCAATAAGCGCCTCCGTCAAAGAAGTCATGGACATCATAAACGAGATAAACGCTACATTAAAGCCAATGAACTCCCCTGGTGATAATAAGCTATGGCCGGCAATCAAAGTATAAAAAATGATCATGCCGGCAAGGATGGGGAACACATCATGAAAAGTCGTCAGCCAGTTCCCGAGGATCCTCTTTTTAAAGACGAACTGACGTTGTTCACTGAACCTCTCAGCCCACCTGTAAAAAACTCTAACCTCGGCACCGGCTACCCGAAACTTTGTAATACTGCCGATCAGCTGCAGCATCATCCCTGCGATTTGGTTCGAAACTTCTAAGATCTTTCGTTCATAATGCACTTGCAGATAACCCAAAAATCCTATGATCAGCAGTTCGACAGCCACTAACATCGTGGCTGCAGCGGCGAGCCGGCGATCATAATAGAACATTAAGACCAGTGTAAAAACCGAAAAAATGCTGGAGAGAACCGTATTTAACGTCACACCTGAGAGAATTTTGCGAATCTGACTGATCCCCATCGCCCGCATCGCCAATTCACCGGCTGGAAACTGCTTAAAAAATGGTACAGGCAGGCTCAACAAGCGGTCCCAAATAGCTGCTTGTATAGCGCCCTCCATTTTTCCCTCGATCCGCAAGGCAGCCAAGCTGCGCACGAACTGGAAGATCATCGCGGCTAAGGCGCTGGCTCCCAGAAAAAAGGCTATTTGGACTAAGTGTCCCCTCTCCCCTTCGGGAATAATAGTATTAAAGATAATTCCAGTGGCCAGAGGTGTGGCTGTCCCTAAGATACCACCCAAAACACCCATGAGGAGAATCATCAGGAAATCCCTGCGCCAGCTGTTTCCCCAGCCTAAGGCCAGCAAATCCCGGGCAGTGATTTTTCTCTCGGCTAAAGGGCGGTAGAAGACAAAACCAAAGGCATCAATCTCCTGGGCTGTTTCACTGTCAACAGACCTGGTGATCCCCAGGGTATAATCATGGATACAATAGCTTGCCGGCGTAGCAGGGATTAGGGCAATCGGGCGATGATCTTCTTTCATATAGCCCAGGAGAGGGCCGCTATCCTGGGTGTACCAATTGCCGTGCAGGGACACTTCCCTCACCCTTATACGTGAAGCCCGGGCGATCTCATCCAGCAGCATCACTTTTGAACTTCCCAAGACTTCAGGGGGCGCGACGATCCCGATCTGCATAGTCCGACCCACAAGGCGGCAAGCATCCAGCAGGGGATCCCCCGTCTGATCTGCCAAGACCTTGGTTTCCACTTCTTCCGTGATGGCAGCCAGCCTTGCCATGGCGTTGGCCATCAACCGTTGATCGGAGCGGCCCTTCTCTTCCAGTCTTTTCTGCTCTGCCGCTATTTTTTTGTCCCAAAGATCACTCACCCCTTGCAACACTTGGGAATGGTACCTTGCGCGAAGCGAATCGTTGGTCAAATACTCATATTCAGATAGCACCACCTCGGCTGTGGCAGCAACTTCATCTTGGGAGATGTCCCCGTGCCGGCTGATTCTGGCCAAAGTATGAAGCCATTGGCCTACAGCCCCGTAGATCTTCTCTCCATGGGCCGGCACTTGGGGCCCCCTCTGTGCCCCGCCATCGGTTTCTCTTCTATCCCTAAGCAGCTCTGTCAGTTGTCTGATATCAAGCCGCAGAAGACGGGAACCCGGTAGTCCTGAGACCAGCAGACCTTTCTTGTGGGGAGATCCCCCGGGGGTTATCCCGAAAAGCCAATCGCCGGTTCGGCCTTCAAATAAGAAGATTTTGGCCCCCGCCTGCAGCTGATTCTCCATAGTTGCTAAAAAGACGGCCACCTTCCCCTGCTCCACCAACCAAACAGAGCCATCTTCCTGAAGAAACAATGGTTCCTGGCCATCCAGGGGAATACTCACTCCCGCTTGCTTAACAAACTCCCCATAATCTATTTCACTCACCTGCCGATCACGATTGTTTATTTTGCCTGATCCACACTCAACCTGTGGCAATCAGTTTGGCATAAGTTCCCGCACGCTCATACAGGGACCCATGGGTTCCCCGCTCAATAATCTTCCCCTTTTCCAGTACAATGATCTCGTCACAATCCCGTATGGTACTGAGGCGATGGGCAACAATGATGCAGGTACACCCCCGATAACGAATATATTCATCCACATTCTTCTCTGTTATAGGATCAAGTGCACTGGTGGCTTCATCCATAATCAGAATGACCGGGTTTTGGGCTAAAGCTCTGGCGATCTCCAGCCTTTGCCTCTGACCGCCGCTATAATTTTTACCGCCTTCCTCCACCATTTGTTCATAGCCCCCCGGTCGGGCGGTAATCTCATCATGGATACAGGCATCCCTGGCAGCCCGGATCATCCCGAACTCCGAAATGGTTCCGTCCCAGAGGGTAATATTCTCTTTGACCGTCCCTTGAAGCATACATATTTCCTGATCCACCATAGCTAGGGAATTGCTGAGCACTTCCTTGGTGAAAGAGGCGCGGGGTTGCCCATCAAAGAGAATTTCACCTGACCAGGGATGGTGGATGCCGGCGATGATTTTGGCGATGGTAGATTTTCCGCTGCCGGAGCCGCCTACGAGCGCCACCCGTGACCCCGGCCTCAGGCTTAGGCTGAAATCCTCGATCAATGGCGGTTCCAAGATGCTATAGCCAAAGGTAATGTTCCTGAGTTCCACGTAGCCGGATAGCTTCTGCCCTGCCGGGGGTTCGGCTGTCCCCCCTAAACCCTCCTGCTCCCCCCGACCCCCCTGGTCCCCTTGGTCCCGACCGAGTGGATAGTTTAATACATCATCTAAACGATTCATCTCACCTGTCATTTCCTGAAGCTCAGCGCCGAGACCCACCAGTCCGGTGACCGGCGTCATGAAGCTGCTCATCAGGCTTTGGAAAGCTACCAGCATGCCGATGGTCATTTGACCATCGAGAATCAAAAAACCGCCGATCACCAGGACAAGGGCGTTATTGATGCCGGTTAGAAAACTGGGGAATACGGATAAAAACTGTGAAGAAACTCCCAGCTCCTGTTCAGCATTGAGCAATTTCGCCTGATATCCCGACCATTGGGCAAAGAAGTTGGCTTCCGAGCCTGTGGCTTTGAGAGTCTCGATAATTTGGAGACCCGCCATACTCGAGCCAATCAGCTTCCCCTCATCTTGAAGTAATCTGCGATTCAAATCGACTCTCCGGGCCGAAACCGCAATCAAGTAACCTACATTGATGAAAGCGATTGCCAACCCTACCAAGGCTAAAATCCAGCTATAGGTGAGCATTAAAGTAAAGTAAAACATAATCATGAGGACATTCAGTGCCGTAGTGGCCAGTTTACCTGACAAGAGCTTCGCCACCTTATCGTTGCTTTGTATCCTGGACGTAAGCTCACCGGCCGCCCGCTGGGAAAAGAATTCACTGGGCAGCCGAAAAATATGCCACAGAAACTGACCGGAGGTGGCTAAGGCGATTTTCGTCTCCAATCTAAGCAAATAATATTGCTGCATCCAGGTTAAAACTCCCCTGAGCATTGCCGTAATGCCCATCCCCAGCAGCAAGGGCCACACCCAGGAATGGAGACCGCCCAACAGGATATCATCGACAAATACTCTGGAAAACACAGGGATTATCAAGCCGGGAATGACTAAGGCCAGACCCAATAGAATGATATAGATCAGGGCCTGCTCCGAGCCTTTAAGCCTTCTTCTTAAGGCCAGGCTCAAACCAGGCTTTCTGCTGTCCTTTTGAAATTCAGTTGTCGGTGTAAAGGAAAGAACAATACCCGTAAAAGCCAGATTGAATTCTTCCTCCGAAACGGTTCTCCTACCTGCCGCCGGGTCGTTCAGGACTGCTTTTCCTTTATGGAAGCCCTCGAGAACGAGGAAGTGGCTGAAATTCCAGTGAATGACCAGAGGCAGGGGCATCCTGCGCAGGGCTTCCGGTTCTTTTCGGTAACCCTTCGCTTCCAGGCCATAATTCCTGGCGGCTTTCAGAAGATTGCTGGCTTTACTCCCATCCCGGGATACCCCGCAGGCAATTCTTAATTCCTCCAGAGTGATATACTTTCCGTAATAAGCCAGAATCATAGCCAGAGATGCCGCTCCGCACTCTACCGCCTCCATCTGCAGCACGGTGGGAACCTTGACGATTTTCTTTTTTACCACCTAATCCCTCCCGCCCCCTTACCTCTTAAAAGGGGATAACTTTGTGAATGGGTTTCTCCCGCTGGGTGATAATTTCCGTGGTGATAATGGTCCCACTCTGAAAGGACATCGGCGGTCCCAGAGGTGATGACCAGCGATAGCCGCTCTCGGTAGCGCTGTCCGGAACCAGATCGATCTTCACCAGTAAAGGGGCACCCTGTCCGGCTAAAAAGGTGACCAGGCTCTCATTGCCCAGGGTCTGCATCATACTTTGGGCAGTTGCCGGATACTCCGCTACCGTATTCACCCGCCCTAACAAGTAGCCGTACTCCTCTTTATTGACCGTGGTCGGAGAAATCTGACATTCCATGCCGGGACGGAGCAGTCCACCCTGCTCGGCCGGAACATAAACTATAGCCTCCAGCTTGACTGTATCACCATACTGTTCAAGGGTTGCCAAGGTATCCCCTGGTTTGACGATACTTCCCTTGCTAATATTTAACTCCAGGATACGTCCATCAACTTCTGACACAACCTGAGTCTGGTAGACTAATTCACTGCGCAGCTGCCGTATCTGTTCTTCGATACCAGCCAAGGCCGGCTCCCCGCCTTGACCATCCTTATCCATGGCGGCCTGGCTGCCTAAGAGTCCCTTGATTTGAGCGACCAGCTCCGGTTGCTCAATCCTGGCAATGACATCCCCTTGCCTGACCTCCTGCCCAACCTTTACCCGGATATCACTGATCTGACCGGAAGCGTGATGCTGGAGGGAAAACACGCCCCCATTATTCAGGAGTATGCCCTGTCCCTGAATCTTCGTGGGAATGCTCCCTAATAGTCCCCAGACGACCCCGCTCATAAGAATCAGGCCTATAGCCAGCAAGGCCAGCCAAGCCTTAGGTGAAGTTACCTGAATCCGCTGATCGAGCTGCTCAGGAGAGGACAGCCTTGTCAAAGAAACGTCACGAAATAACCCTTGCCTCACCCATCTGCACCTCCCCTAATGCCCAAGATACTCAAACCGTCCGTCCTTCATCTTCTTCAGCACTACCAAATCGCCAATGTCATCCCCCCGTCCGTCGAACCGGTGCATTCCCATCACACCTTCCCATGGTCCCAGGTCCCTTAACCCTTGGGCAAGTGTAGCAGGGTGGGTCAGATCGGACTTTTCCAAAGCCTCTGCCAACAGGATGACCGCATCATAGCCTGCTGCCGCATAGGAGGTGGGTGGTTGCCCATATTCCCTCCGGAAGGCTTCCACAAAATCCTGGGTCCTGGAATCCGGACGCTGGGGGTTAAAAAAAGAACCCACCAGTAATCCCTCCGCCGTCATCCCGATATTCTCAATGTCTTCGGTCAGGGAAAGGGCGTCCCATGAATTACCGGCAATTAAAGGAACCTCAATGCCCACACTTTTAGCATCCACCAAAAATTCAGTTCCTCCTCCAGTCGCGGTCTTAGCAATAAATATCCCATCCATACCAAAGGCTTGCCATTTATCATACAAGCGTTCCAGATCCTTTAGATTGCCATAGTAGTTAAAGCGATCGACGATCGTTATTCCTTGGGCACGGGCATAATCTTCAAAGGCATTGGCCAAACCATTGCCGTATGAATCATCAGTGTAATAAATGACCATCCGCTCATGACCCTGCTCTGCAAGATAAATCGCCAGTTGCCGGGCAATCTCCTGATCAGAGGGAATATTGCGAAAGACATGAATATACCCGTGATCAGTCAGGTCAGGTGAAGTCGAAGCCGGGGATAACATGACCAATCCTGCTTGATCATAAATCGAAGCCGCTGGAATCGAGATAAAAGAATTGCGATGACCAATCACAGCCTGAATCCCTGCATTGTCCGCGAAAGCTTGAGCGATGGCCAGCCCCTTTTCCAGCTCTGCTTCGTCATCAGCCTTGACCAGGCTCAGCTTGCGTCCCTGTACACCACCCTGCTCGTTAATCTCCTGAACGGCCAGCTCAAGACCCTCGGCAAATAAATCATCAAGAGAGGCAAAGGGCCAGGCAACACCGATGAAGATTTCCTCACTTGGGTTGACTTGGGTACATCCCAGAGGCCATAGGCTGAGCCCTAAAATGAAGATCATCGCCAGAGACTTCTTGATCACCCTGCTTTTCAACATATCTACACCTTGCTCTCCAAATTATCTCTTTTGTATCAGCCTAAAAAGTCCGGAAGGATTTAACTTATCTTCATCTACTTAATACGTCAGATCTGATCATCCATTACAGTGTTCTTTGCTATGAAAGCAGTTCGATCCTTGTGTTCTGTAATGCTCCTGCCCTTTTTGCGTATAAACTAATAAATGGACTTTAGGGAGAGAACTGCATGAGCAAAAAAGAAGTTAGTCCCTTTCACCTGTTTGAATATCGGGGCCATCCTTATCTGCTGAATATCGAGAAGATGGCGGCCCATTCAGTGAGCACGGAGCTTTTGCCAATCCTGCATAATATCCGGGAGCCACAAACAAAGCTTCCGGCAGATCAGGAAAAAATCCTCAGGTCGTGGGACCTGATTAGCGAATGCCAGGACAATGATGCACCTGCTGTGCAGATGGAACCTGTGCCCATCACTTATCTGTACCTTTTCCTCACCCAATCCTGTAATCTGCGCTGTATTTACTGCTATGGCGATGGGGGTGAATATGGAGCCGGCGGCAGTATGGACTCCGCCACCGCCAAACAAGCTGTGGATTGGCTGATCGCCTGGTCGGGAAACATGAAAAAAATCCACTTGGGTTTCTTTGGCGGCGAACCTTTTATTAATTTCCCGCTGATGAAAGCCACAGTGGACTATGCCCAAAGCAAAGCCCAGGAAGCCCACAAGGAAGTGGCCTTCTATGTGACGACCAACGCTACCTTATTGGATGACGAAAAAATTGCCTTTATCAAAGAGCATCAATTTTCCGTACAGATCAGCTTTGATGGACCCAAGGAAATCCAGGATGCCCAACGTCCCTATGCCAACGGTCAGGGTTCCTATGACTCGGTTGTGCCGAAGATCAAAAAATTACTGGCCTGCGTTCCTGAAGCTTCCGGACATGGGGTTCTTTGGGGTGATACAAATCCTCAACTTGTCAAAGCGACCCTGCAGGACTTAGGCTTTACCTCCATAACCCTGGCCCCAGCCTCCTCTTCTCTCTTCGCTGATGAGTCTGAAAGAAACCCAAGCAGCCGCAAAACTCAAGCACAGCTTCAGGCTTTAGAGCAGGAAACAGCAGCCTGGCTGCACCATCTGCGGAGCAGGGACAAGGACATCCTCCGCGGTTTAAGAGCAAGCAGCGGGGGATATGGGATTTATCCCGGTATGATCGCCCTGCTGCACAATCGCCGTAAATACCATTTTTGTGGTATCGGCCGCAAGATGGTCGGTGTATCTGTAACCGGAGATATCTATCCCTGTCACCGCTTTGTAGGTAACGATGATTATAAACTGGGACATGTGGGCGATGAGAACTTCAACCGGGATGATTATCTCCAAAGTCCTCCAGCCCTTCGGGCAAACTGTGCCTCCTGCTTTGCCCGCTATTATTGTGCAGGCGGCTGCCTGCATGATAACCTCAGCTCCAGCGGCTCCTCACATGTTCCCTCCGAAGCGATCTGCCGTCTCAGACGCCGTGAATTGGAACTGGCAGCCGTCATCGTGTCAAACCTCAGCTCTGATGACCAGGCTTTTTTGGTCAATGAACGGATTATTGCTCCCAAGCCCTGTCCGCTGGATTTTTAAACATCATACATGAAAGGAAAGTCGTCCAGAGAACGACTTTCCTTTTTAAATTGGGTATTTTCAGAAGGTTACCAGATCAGTTCCTTCATGCCGCAAGTGTCCACAAGGCAAGATCCCCCGGCAACAGCATCCAACTCACTGTCACTCATTTCCTCGCCAAGCTCCTTTAATTCGGCAGCGCTAAAATCGAAGCCTTCCTCTTTGACCAGTGCCCGGCGCTCTTCCGCGTCCTTGGCTGCCATAACTTTCTTGGCAAAGTCCTGATCGGTTTTCATTTTCTCCATGAAAGCTTTTGCGGATTCGATACTCATTTTTCATTCCCTCCTATTAGTTGTGCACCCTGTACACAGATTAGCTTCTTCAACGGTTAATACGTTTTGCTCCGGATAGTATTACAACTGATCATGACATAACTTTTCGTCTTCAGCGATTACAATTTACAGTTCGGACATTCCCGATCCCCGGTACTATTTCCTAACCTTGAACCACATCTGGGACATTTCTGCCACCCCAGCTGCTGAGAAAAACCTGCTGCAACATACTCCAAATCCTCTTCAGCTAATTCTTCATCTCTACTGAATTCCCTTAAGCCAACCGGATTGACCTGGCCTAATTGAGCTAAGATCTTCTCTTTTAAGCTATCGCGCAGCTTGCTGTTTGAGCTTAAATCATGGGTCAGTATAGTTTCGGCTAAGAATAAAAGCTTTCTGATCTCAGGCTCCTCCACCACACCCAGGTCTTTTTCTCCGGCAATCAGCCGCTCCAGATAAGTCAAATAAATCTCTGCCTGTTGTTTTTCATTCATAGATACACATCCCTTGGCTTGCCAGGATTAGGCGCAGCTGCCGCATGGCCCGGAAGAGGATGACACCTGTATTGCTTTCGCTGATGCCAACAAGCTTGGCGATCTCACGATTGCTTAAATCACTCCAGAACTTTAACGCAATGATCTCCTGCTCACGTTGGCTTAAAGAAGCAATGGCCTTGAGGAGATGGTGCTGGAGCTCATTTAATTCCACAATTTCTACCGGTTCCGGCTCACGGGCCACGATATCTCTTGTATAGCCATCAAGGGAAATATTATGTACTCCCTTGCGGCTGCGATAGTAATCGGTAATGGTGTTACGAGCAATGCGAAAAAGCCAGACAGAAAAAGGAGCTTTGTTCTCTTGGTAAGAGTGACTTTTGGTAAACACTTTCTCAAGGATTTGGCTGACCAGATCTTCGGCATCATGATAATCTGCCACCCGATAATGCACATAATTATTAATCCGGGGAAAGTAAACATTGTATAGTTCCGTAAAGGATGTCTCATCCTTTTGAGCAAGTCCAATCAACTCTCTTTTTTCCACTTGAGTGACTATGGTCGCTCCCCCCTTTGCCAGGATACTTTTGTTCATAGCCCGATTATAAAAACCTGACTACCACCAAAAGTGCCACCATATCTTTTGCTTTTCTTTAGTGGAAAAAGCGTTGTCAGGCTGGGACATAAAAAGGAGGAAAACCAAATCTTTGGTCTTCCTCTTCGGGTCACACTTCTAATGTCCCATCTGCGCACACCGCCGTGTCAATTCCCTGGCCTTTGACTTATCTCCTGATTCGGCATAGCCCTCCTGAAGGACCACCGCTGCACTAAGAAAGAGTTCCTCAAGACGGAGCCTCGTGCTTTCCGCCCATAGTGCCTCTAAGTCACCCAGATAGCGGCCGGTGTAGTGTTCCACAACCTTTTGGGCGTTGATAAAGCTTGGCTGCCGCGCAAAGCCAGCCGCCGCCTGCCGGAGGGCATCGAGATCACAACTAATCTCAGCCATCTCCAAACGGTACACACCCCGCTCATACAAGATCGGGTTACCGGCCCCTGCACTCTCAAAAGCCCGCTTGATCTCACCCCGGCGGGTATGAAATAAACTGGTGACATTCGCCTCGCTGTCCCACCACAAGTCATCGAAAATGCGTTCTTTACTCACTCCTTCACGATGCTCCAATAGATAAGCCAAAAGCTCACGGGCTTTCTGGGTGCGTATCTTAATCGGGCTCTTCCGCTCATGGGCAGGGGCTATGTAAAAGGTCCCCAGGGTGTTGATATAAACCCTGACACTGGCATATCCTCCATAGTCGAGCAGCTCACGGGTATAGTCAGGCATAATGCCTGCCTCGGCCGCTTGCTTCAAGACATCTGCAAAAAGCGGCTTAAAACGAATATAGTAGCGGTGGTCATATTGGCAGGAAAGTTCCAGAAAGCGCTGGGTATAGCTCCGGGCCTGCTCTTCGTCACCTTCTTCCAAATAGATGGATGCCAGCTTGCCATACGCAAGGGTCGCGTAAGCATAGCAGCCGATTTCCTCCCCAATGGCGATGGATTTCCGGTAGTATTCTATAGATTGCTCCCTATTCTTTTGATGCACCTGCAGGGCATTCGCCATCCGTCCATAGGCCACAGTCTGAAAAAAGGGTGTGGTATCTTGAATAAGCGTCAGTATCCCTGCCGTAATTTCCTCAGCTTTCTCCGGCTGTTTAAAGATTTCCGCACAATCCTTCCATATCTTCACAAATAGCCAGTGCTCCCGGGTGCTGCGGTTCAATAGAGCATAGTCCTCTGCCATATTCAGATAGCGGTCGGCGGCTGAAAAATCAGCGGCTTTTCCCAGGTAATATTTTAATTGCTCTGCAGTATTAAGGGTTTCGGCATACAACAGATAATTGATGCTGAATTCCTCATGAAGCCCCAATTGGCGCATCCGGTAAAGCTCCGCATCCAGCAAGGGGCGAGCCTTGTCTTCCTGCCCGGCAATCTGATAAGCCTTAGCCGCATAAACCCCCACACCGTGGCGCATCAGCTGATCCTGCTCTTCCTGTGGAATAGCCAGGGATTTTTCATAAGCCTGCAAGCAGTTTTTATAATCTCCTTTGTAAAAATAAACCACCGTGAGATAGCGCTCAAACCAGCCCTTAATTCTTAAATCGCCATTCACTAAGCATTTATTCATCATAGCTATCGTTAAAGCCAAGGCTTCGGTCAGTTGGGAGGTGAGGGTCAGGTTGTGAATCTTTTCAATGACCACACCATACCAAGCTGCCATGGGTGCGCCTTCCAGCAGAGGGAGCAGGCTATCCAAACAGGCAGTGCTTTCAGGGAAGGAAGCCCGGTTGCGCTTCACTCTTGCCAAATGGGTCATGGCCAGTATATAGAGATCCTGCTCATCACTTTTTAACTGGGGCATAACAACCTTCAAATATTTTTCTGCTTGGTAAAAATCACCGCCATCAGAAAGGTAAATTCCTTTGACCAGTTGAACCCTTGGCGTCAGTTCAACGTGGCGAGCCTCGAGAAAATCGAAATATCTTTTCAGGTTTCTGCTGCTCCCCTTAGTGAAGAATTCCCCGGCCATAGCACTGAGGCAGGCGTGAACTATTTTCTCATCTTCTACCAGAAGGGCGTATTCAGCAGCCCGCCCATAATCTCCGCTCCCATAGCAGCTGTCCTTAGCTTTATGCAGGATCTCCCATCCTCTGCCCTCATCATTTTGTTGTAAAAAATTGCGGAATAAGGTGTGGTAGCGATAGGAGGTCGTTGAAGTTCGCAAAATGAAGAGATTCCGATGCATCAGTTCTTCGAGGATCTTTTGTGAATGTTTGATATTCAGCAAATAGTTGCACCCTTGAACTTCCAGCTCCGGAAGCCGGGAAGTAGCTTTCAGGAAATCCCGGGTTTCCTCTGTGATTCCCATGAATATCTCATTAAATAGATAACGGCTGACATCACGATCGGCATCAAGCCTGGCCAGAGAGAACTCTTTGTTCCCCTCTGCAGCCAAACGGTAGGATTGGATGGCTAAGGTCCATCCCTCAGTGGCGGAATAGGCCGCCTCATCAAAAAAACCCCATAGCCTTTCCGCTTCCTCCTGGTTGAAGCACAGATCCTTTTTAGTCAGCTCCACAACCTCACCGGCTATCTTTAAGCGAAAAAGGCTGCTCCACAATTCATGGCGGCTGGCCATAATCAAGGTAAGATTAGGGGGACTGCTCTTTACCCATTCTGTGAGCAGATCTGTCAACTGATGATGGGTAATAACATGAACATCATCGAAAATAATGGTCAGCACGCTGCTGCCAATCGCCTTCAGCAACGCAGAAAGAACAACCGCAGCAAAAGTATCGCTCCCCGCGAAAGGAATATAGTCTGTGGCATGAAATTCAAACTGTATCAGCTTCTCTTTTAGGGAGGATTCCAAATGCTGCAAAAAGAAGATCGGCTCCCGATCCTTACCATCAAGGGCCATCCAGACGACATCGTCACGCCCTTTGGCATATTGCAGCAAAAGGGTCGTCTTACCATAGCCCGCATCGGCATGTATGTAAGTAAGCTGAGTGCCGGGGAGGGCAATCTTATCCAGCAAACGGGGGCGTTGAAGAAGTGCCTCAGTAGCTTTTGGCCTTATGTTCCTCAACCTCATTCCCCCTTCCGATTGTCATACTATTATTAAAACTCTAACCATTAATTAGCGCTCACTTGCTGAAATCCTTCTCACTTATGCTTCACCATACCAAAAATGATAAAGTGCGTTTCCTGAGCTACGGAAACGCACTTTTATTATCTCTATCTTCATTTCAAGCAACACTATCGTTCCGTATTTCAAAAAGATTTACAATACTTTATCTAATTCTTCATGTAACCTATTAACAGAGGGAAAAGCGATCTTAACTTTTTGGGGATCGACTTTCTCCAATAGTTTAAATGAATGAGCAGCTTTTCCGTACTTACCCTTATAACTGCTTCCGCTGGCATTCTTTAGGCCATCTAATATATCAGTTTTACTGATATCCTCGATGTTAGATCCCCTTGGTAAGCTTCCTTCTCTAAATCCATTACCAAAAAATTCTCGGAGAGCATCAATATCGGCTAAAAACCAACTTTCCATGCATTGAATCATTAGATGGATCTGCTCATCCTGAGCATTTCGGGGCATATTCCAACTCTCATGGGTCCTTAAGTATTGTCCAGGCCTATTGCAAAAAGCTGCGTCAACAGGTCCCTCGCTATCAACAAGCAAAAAGGCTAGTTCTCCCGTGCTCTGAGAAGTTTTTAAAGAAAAACAATAATCACGAAAAGCCTCATTTCGTGAACCGCACGCAACAACCCTCGGCATCCGCCCTCGGAATCCTATTTTGTCGAAAAAGCTACTAAAAGCTTTACGGCATTCTCTTTTGAGATGTTCTTGCTCCCCTCCGCCTTCTATATATATCTTGACCGTATTCCTTATACTTCTTACCATCGGGTTCCTCCAATTTCACCTTTGCGCCAAAGTTCACCGAGTGAATACCGCTCAAGCCAGTCTTTAAGTAAATCTTTCTCTAAACGACGAAATCGCGTCATACCTTCATGCTTTTCACAAACCAAAACGGCCTCAGGCATATCAGTCAGCTCATCAACAAGAATTTCAGAATGAGTCGTTACAATCAACTGAGTCATTTTGGAGGCGTCCTTTAATAACTGTCCAATTACCGGAATGATATCTGAATGTATTCCTAATTCCGGCTCCTCTATGCATATCAGAGGCGGTGGGTCAGGATTGCATAAGATTGCTAAAAGGCAAAGAAACCGAAGCGTTCCATCAGAAAGACGAGTGGCTGGAATCATAAATTCCCCTTCCTGTAAGAAGAGCTGAACCGTCCCGCCTTCAACAATAACATCAAAATCATCAATGCCTTCATAAAACTGAGATAATAGATCTAAAACTTTCTTCTTAACCTTATAGTTAGTCCGCAGTTTATTAAGGACGAGGCCTAGATTTGAACAATCTTCCGCTAAGTAATCATTAGGAGCGTCTGCACCTTGGGGTTGCCTCAGTAATGCTTTGCGGCCAAAATTCCATTCCCGATAGATTCTGATAGCTGCAAATTGCTTACCAAGCCAGGTTATTTCCGGATATTGATCAGGATCTTTGCGCTGAGAAAGAATAGATTGTTCAGGATCAATGTCTTCGCGCTTCAGCATTCTTTTTTGATCCTTAATATTATTGATAACTGGATTACCATTTTGATAACGATAATAGAAATAAGGTTCCGAGTGATTTGTATATGGCTCTTTTGTCTCCAGACATTCATCGATAAGTTCAAAACGTTGCTTTAAAGCCGTAAAAGCTAAGTAATACCGTAAATCTTTATTACCATGAGGGGCAGACGGTGTTATCACTTCCATAGAGGCCGTCGGAAGTTCCATGCCTCGCCAAAGCCAGTCGCGAATACCTCCTCCCTTGCGAATCGGAACAGCCAAATCTGATGGTGAAGCCTGAAGAAGACTAATGGCATCAATCAAATTAGATTTGCCTGACCCATTTGGTCCAACCACCACATTTAAACTGTTTAATTGAATATCAGTCGTTTCACTGCCAAAGGATAACAGATTGGCGAGTTTCAATTCTTTAATTAATGGCGAATTAGACTTATCTTTCATCATAGCCCTCCCACTTAAATTCACCTTCAAGCTAACGGGTTATTTCACATCTCGAATGTATGTTTGATTATATTTTATATTATATGGATATCTTTGGCAACGCAAACAAGGGGATCATTAAACTTTTATCCACTCAATGGGCAACGCCTCTGCTTGATGGCTTAAAACGAGAGCAGTTCAAAACTTTCGGCAAAGTCGTCGATGACCTGGAGGCTGCCCTCGATGGCGATAGGAATATCTACTTTCCGGCACAGGTCTGAGAGAAGATGTGCCATTTCCTCATCCCGTACGAATATTTTTTGTGGCCGGCCGGAGTCTTCAATATAATCGATGACCTGACCCAAAACTGCGGCAACCTCATCATCGCCGGGGTCCAAGAATTCCTGGTCAAGGATCATTCCACTGCTGCGGCTGGCCAGTATAAGCAGGATAGGGATTGTGGGCCTGCCGGATTTTGACTCATCGATAAAGGTGTCCAGGAATAGAGTGTCGATCTCCAGTTTCTCCTTCACCTTCTTTTGCCGCTTCAGCCTGGCGGCCATAACTTCATCTTCCAGCACAGGCACCAAATATTGGGGAGAAGGCATAAAGCGCGGCATCGCTGAGGTAAGCCATAACTTCTGCTCCGGATCGAAACAACGGTAAAGGGTCTGCCCTTTTTCGAAGTCTACGGCAATTCCGTGTTCCAAAAAAGCCCTCAGAGCCATAAAAAGCTCCTGGAATACCCGTGTCAATTTCAGAACCTGATCCTCACCTAAGGTATGGGGCGCGTATCCCCGCTCAAAGGCCCGAAAGAAAATCCATTGATTTCTGCCTCGAAATTTTAAGCCCAAGGCTTTGATACGCTCCCGTTCAGCTTTGCTTAATTCGTCCCTGTCGCCGAAGTAGCAGGTCAGATTGTTCTGGTAACGAATCAGTTGTCCGGGCGGGATTTCCCGGTTTTCCGCCAGCCGGTAAAATCCCCTGAGAGCTTCCGGCCCTTCCATTACAGTGATGGCATAACACTCACCGTTACGGCCCATCACGCTGACAAAGAAGGGCTGCTCGTATTCGGGGAGCTCCAGCGTGATCATGTCCATATCCCAAAGATAGTCCCACGGCTGCAAGGAGCCTATCAACCGGGTCACCTCATGTAATTTACGCCACAGTTCCAGGCCGGCTTCTTTTCTCATCGTCGATACCGCTCCTTTTCTATTCTCTATTTTATTCTTTAGCTCTATCCTTTTCTCCTAAAACAACGCTTTCTATCATCATATCATAGGAAATGCCCTTTTTCACTCCGACTTACCTTATCCTGCTGAGCCACTGGCAGGATAAAGTTGAAGCTGATGGTCCCGGAAATTCAATCCATTGCTACGAACTTCCGGGTATCGTGGTACGAGTCACAACCTTGTTGACTATGGCTCCAATGCAGGGTAAAATTATAATTATACCCCTACGGGTATAAAGGAGGCGCTATTATGCGACAGTGTATGGATTTTGATAATCTGCATAGACGATTGAACAAGGTTATAGGACAGATCAAAGCCATTGATAAAATGCTGGAAGAGGATATCCCTTGTGAGGATATTCTAATTCAGATTAATGCAGCTAAAAAGGCTTTGCATAAAGTTGGCCAAGTCGTTTTAGAAGGACATTTAAATCACTGCGTTCGGGAAGGCATCGAGCATGGAGATGCGGATAAAACAATTAATGATTTTGCTAAAGCAGTAGAACATTTTTCAAGATTGACTTAAGATAAATACCACAAGCGTATTGCTGACCGATGACATCCATCATGCCGTAGTACCATCTAAAAAAATCCCCCTGCTTTCACTTTTACCGCAGAGGGATTTTCCTATTATTTTAAATTTAAAAAATTACTCGTCAACATATGCCCAGGATAAGACAGCTTCCAGACGTGTTTTAATCCCAAATTTGAGAAGGATAATCTTCACCTGAAGATGAGCCGCCCGGGCGGTGATTCCTAAGGCTGCGGCAATCTCTCTGTTATGGAGAGGCTTGGTCAGAAGGCTCATAATTTCCTTTTCTCTGGGTGTCAACAGCCTTTTAAGGACTTCGGCAGGCTTCGCGGGGAAATGCAAATCATGGAAATCTATTTCAACCTGGGAAAACGCCAGCGGGCTTGGAGAATAATATACGCCCCCTTTAGACACGCTTAAGACAGCTTGTATCATTTCCTCGACGGCACAGGTTTTCAACAACAGCCCTTCGGCCCCTTTGCGGCTTGCCGCCAGAACATAACCCTCCTGACTTTGTTCCACCATCAGAATAACCTTTAGGGCGGGGTGGGCCGCTTTTATCTTATCCATCAAGTCCAGCCCGCTGATATCCCGAAGATAAAAATCCAATAAAACAACATCCGGCACAGAATGGCGGAGAAAATTCAGACACGAGTCTTCATCCCCGGCAATTCCGATGGTCACTATGCGCGGTTCAGAAGACAGCAACGCCCTGGTCCCTTCTGCAAAGGGCCGGTGGCTGTCCACGATGAGCACATGTATCTGCTCTTCAGTTTCTTGTGATTTTTCCCAATGAACGGACATCCTGCCTCACGCGCCTTTAACCATATTTGGGAGCCCCGATGAGGGTTTCACCATTATGAGAAAACCGGGATAAGCGCTTTGAGCGTTGTTCCGCGGTTTATTCCCGAAATGATCTGAAGTTCCCCGCCCAGGCCCTCAATACGCTCCTTCATTTCAACCAGGCCGAAGTGGGTCCCTGTCAATAGCCAGTTTTCTATCTGGCCGGTGTCAAAGCCCCGGCCGGAATCACTTACGGTCAATTCAAGCCAGGTTTCGTTCAGGGTCATGCGAACCGTTTGCATATTGGAGCGGGAGTGCCGCACTGAGTTCATGATGCCTTCCTGTAAGAAACGATAGGCGGTGACTTCCACATCCTCCTTAAACCGGCTTTGCTGGCCCAGTCTGCTGATTTCCAAGGAAATCAGGGATAATTCTTCAGTCATGATTTCCTGGCACAGCCATTGGACGGCGGGTACCAACCCCAGGTGGGTTAGAATCGGGGGGCCCCAATCATTGGCAATGCAATTGAGCTCATAATTCAGGTCCTCCGCCCGTTCCTGCAGATAAGCAATTACCTTCAGCGTCTTATTGTCGGCGGGGCATTCCTTTTTCAGGTATTTCAGCCACCGGCTCAGGTCCATGCTCCACTGCAAGGGACCGGCGCAGATTTCGTCGGTGAGGCGCTTCCTTTCCCGCTCAACCTTGCGGAACAAAGCGTTGGTGATTCCCTGCAGCTCCATCTTTCTCCGGTACGAACGCCCGGAACTTTTGGTCAGGGCATTTATTTCTTTGGTCAGTTTGCCGATCACCAGCGACATAATGATCTGATACTCCAATTGACCCGCCAACAAGGTAAAAAAAGGCAATTCCGATTGCTCGAATTTGATGCGGGAAGAGCGCCTGCCAAAGAAAATTCCGCAGGTAGAGTCTTGGGCAATAAATGGGACATAAATCCCGGCCGGACAATCATCGGGCAGCATTTTGGCTTCCAGATCAAGCCTTTGATTGTGATAAAAGTAATTCTCCAGCGTCTCCAATTCCCTGGGATGCTCCTTAAAACGTCCTGCTGTTTTTTTCAGACAGCCGATCTGCTCATTCTCCATAATCATAAAAATCCCGTCAATGCCCAGAGTATTAACGATTTCATCCAATATCCGCTCCTCAGCCACAAGCGAGGTCAGATTTTCATTCAGGACGGCCACTTTTTGCTTTAACGTATGCTTGTCTTGAAAAAAGCTGCTTCTTTCCCAAAGCCTAGTGATGCCAATCTGGATTAAATGAAAGCAAAGAATGGACAGCAATGTGAAAAGCAACAAAGCCGTATAGTATTCAAGACGGATGGCGGGTAGGACTTGCAGAAAGAAAAGCGCCAGGAAGACAATAAAGCTCAGGATAGCTGCCGCGCCAATATAAGAGAGGGCAGTTGCATAAAGCCGACGGCTATCCGGCAAATACTTATTAATAATTACATAGTATAGGGAGATCGGGATAGCGGAAATAGATAAAGAACTTACCTGAGAATAAATAAGTTGTTCTAAATTAAAAATTATTGGAAGTGCTGACAATAATACAAAGGGTAAAAAGCCAATCCCCATCCCTAACAAGATAATATAAGCTTCATTTTTTCCCGGTTGATTTTTGGGCAGCTTTATAAGTATCCCTAGATTCCAGAGGGTAAAAAGAATACCAATGACCATATTGGATAATGATAATTTTTTAATCAAGCTTATAAGCTGAACAAAACCCAAGGATTGCAGAATAGTTAAAACCAAAATCAGAATGAATAGAATAGTTGCGATTTTACGACCAAATTTATTTAATTTATTTTGATTGGATACAGGGAAAACTGAAATAAAAATAATAAGAAAAACAGGTGCTAACGAGAACGTGATATGTTCCATTTCTTTAGACAGCAATAAACAACGGCTGGAAGCATGGGCTAAAACGATTGCCAAACCGAACGCCCAGTTCATCCAAAATAAGATGCGTGCCTGTTCCAGAAAAGGACGCTTGTACCAGGTCATAAACCCTAAACACCAAAAAACTAACCCCAGAATAAGCAAAGGAATTTCACTGAGTACTGTCAATAGGACCGGTTGTGGGGTTATTGTCACGGTTTGATCCGTTAACTCACCCGGACTCCGAAATTCAATTGTTGAAGCCCCTTCCGCTGTTTCCCATTTTTGGGCAAAGCGATACTTACCGGCATCTTCTCCGTTTATTTTCAGGATTTCGTCCCCCACCCGGATGCCGGACCGATACCCCTCACCATTAGGATCACTGGTTGCCACCAACCATTGTCCATTGCTGTTCTTGAGGTCAAGGCCGATAAAGGGTTGGGTCAAACAAGCTGCAAAATAGCCCAACCCCAGCACAACAAAAACAAGGCTGGCAATATAATAAATTTGCCGTTTAAACACTTTCTCCAACAAGTTCTTTCATGTTCTCCTTATTTTTTTCGGGAACAGGAATTCCCTCCAAAATTTCCCTCGCTTTTTGGCAATAAATTTCAAACATTACGGTGCAGTAGGGCGCAACTCCTTCTTCAGCTGCCAGTTGTCTGACATATTCCCTTTCTCTATCTCCGAACCCATAGGCTCCTTCGCCATGCCCCTGGGTCAGTTCCTTAAACCGCTCGGCGGCTTCCGCTTTCAGGGTATTTAACAGGTAAACATAAGGCAGGGTCTTTTTGTTGTTCACAAAATCACTTTTTCTGAAAAAATCCAGGAAATCATTTAAATCGTTTCTGATTTGATTCAGGATCCCCAGATTGATCCCAAACTGTTCCAAGCCATGTATTACGGGTTCTTCTGCCCCGCCTAAGATGGCTCCAATTTTACAGGCGCAGGCGGTCAAGCTTCCGGCCTTTTGCCCCGCCATCTCAAAGTATTGCTCAAACGATACCTGCTGTCGGTCGTCATATATAAACTCCCGGAATTGCCCATTGCTGGCGCATATTCCCGTACGGTGCAAAGTAGCCGCAACCTCTCGAAACAGCCTGTTGTCCGGAATAGCAGAAATGGCCTCATCACTGAGCATGAGCAAGCAGATGGCCAGATTGATGGCCTGAGCATCCGGAAGCTGGCGCCAGGGCATATTTTCATTGTCCTGATCCTGCACGTCATCGAAAATATCCAGGGCCAGGGCAAAAAACTCCATTCCAATGGCACCCGGCAACGCGTCTTCCGGATCTCCGCCCGCACATTCACAGCTCATACGCGTTAAGTGGGCCCAGCGGAATAATTCCCCGGTGGGGCTGTCTGCGTTGAGGGAGAGCCGGATCAGCCGTTCCATTTCCGCATCCAGTCGGGCCTTAGCCAATACACTGTCAATTTCTCTGAAGAAAATCTGATCAAGCTGAAGATTCATCAACTTTTATGACCAAAAGCCCATGGGAAGCACACCGATGGCCGCACCATTCCCAGACACTTCATGCCGGGAAAAGACATTTTGAATAACGGAAAACTCATCGGGCTTTATTTTGCTTTCGCCCGACTTTTCCTTTTGTGTCACCAAACACGTAGGATTTTTGACACATTCATGGACCAAATTCGCAATAGCTGCATAATTCATCTTAAAACCCCTTTCTAAATTAAAAAGTAACCTGAAACTTTCCATAGTGCCGCTGAATTACCAAAATATCTTTCAGCTTGATCCTATACTCACTGTATTTCTCTATTTTACTTATTTTTCCTCTATCGAAATTTAGTTTATTATGTCGTAATTTGCTTAGCCACAATTGCCGATTCCCGGAAGCTTTGCTACACCTGAGCTAACAGTATTTTTTTATTGGAAATATTTATCCAAATAATAAAATTTTTTCTTGTACAAATTTTCGCCTATATCCTGCCAATTCCTTCAACTCATACCACGGTCCCAATGGGAGTATTGACTGGCGGGTTGACCATCACCATTTCAGCTTCAGCGAACAAGACATCCGCTAATTCCAAACGGCTAATACCCTATTTCCATATCTATAATAATAACCTTGATTCTGTCTTTGACGAACTGGCCCGTAATCAGGACAAAATCATTGCAAATCCGCTGGGGATGCCGGCAATCCACACACCTGTTCAGTTTGGTACAGGGTGTTTCTTTTTTCAGCCGTTTAGCATCCATTGGAGCGGCAATTTGCCGAACACGCTGAATGGCACTCTCTACATCCTCCGTGATTTTATTGGTCCCTACCACAACAATGACCTGTCGGGGGCCATAAATCATGGGGGCGACCCGGCTACCATTCCCATCGATATTGAATAGCTTTCCATCGGTGGTGACGGCATTGGTTCCTGTGATAAAGGTATCTGCGGCAAAGTTTTGAATATACAACCTTCGCTTATCTTCAGAGGTCAGGCCCGGCACGTATTTATCATAAAAAATATAATCCCCCTTGCGCAGGAAATCAAAGACCCCCAGCTCTTCTAATGTCACCGAATCGCCGCAGCCAACCGTCTGTCCCTTTTCCATCAGACCGGACAAAAGCGCCATTAATTCCTGCCGATTATGGACAAAATACCCTGCCATGTTGTTGCGCTGCAAGCCGGCAATCGTCCGTTCGAGCATTCCAACCATACCTCACATCTCCTTCTGATATTTAGCAAGATAATACACCATGGTAAATACAACTAAGAGATAGGCCCCTACTAAAGCCAATATCACCTGAAGAGCCACCTGCATGAGTGCGAATCCTAAAAGCAGTGCGCTGTATAGCACCAACATCAGGTCGTAAGCTTTGGCCTTGGCTTGGTTGCTGATCGCTATGTTACGCTCGTCCTTTTCTTCGATTTCCACCTGCCTGGCGGTTTCCGGATGTTTTTTGAATTGACGGAGCTTTATCGCCGTCCCCAGATTGCTGCCGAATACACCTGCGCCGACCCCAACACAGATATAGGGCAAGGTGCGCAGCATCCCTTCGGCATCCCCCTGCCATTTTATAAGTCCTAATCCGACAGCCAACAAAACAAGCCCCAGCACCGTCAACCCCATATATTTTTTGACGCTGTCATTTTTCATCGTACTCCTCCTCTTCATAGATAAAAATCTCTTCGATGCTCATCCCGAAAAACCGGGCGATCTTGAAAGCCAGTATAATGGATGGATTGTAGCGCCCATTTTCCAGCGAGCCGATGGTTTGCCTGGATACCGCCAGGGCGGCGGCCAACTCTTCCTGCCGAATCCCGCGCTGCTTGCGTATTTCTTCCAACCGATTCTTCACTGTCGGCCTCTCCCCTTTCTATGGAAAGCACACTTTCCATAAAAAGAATAACATTGCCAAACAAAAATGTCAAGCAAGCTTTCCATTGATTGTGGGGTTTCACCTGCAAAGGTATTTTTATTGACAAACCCATACCCGTAGGGGTACAATACTTTCGTTATATACATATACCCCTATAGGTATATAGGAGAAAGGAGTAAGTGATGTGCTAACATTTTTCAAGAATGAGGAGAAGAGAACGATTCTTTTTCTCGTTCTTTCTCTTCCCGCTTTGATCATGAGCTTTTTTGAAATCGGTTCATTTCCTGTCGACCCTGCCTGGATCGCTATTCTGCTTTGCGGTATTCCCATTATCAAAGGCGCCATTGTCGGACTCGTCACAGAATTCGATATCAAGGCGGATGTTCTTGTCTCCCTTGCCTTGATTGCCGCCATCTTTATCGGCGAGATCTTTGCTGCCGGTGAAGTGGCATTTATTATGGCCATAGGTGCCTATTTGGAGGAACGTACCGTCGCGAAAGCCCGGGCGGGTATAGAAAAGCTGGTACACCTTACCCCGACAACAGCGAGACTCGTCAATAATGGTGAGGAAAGGATTGTTCCCGCCGAGCAGGTTAAGGTCGGTGATGTCCTGCGCGTGCTGGCCGGTGAAACGATTGCCGTTGACGGAATCATCATCAGCGGTCAAACCTCTGTCAATCAGGCGGTCATGACTGGTGAATCCTTACCGGTTGATAAGAGCACCGGAGATGAGGTTTCCAGCGGAACCGTTAATCAGTTCGGTACTTTCGATATGCAGGCCACCAAAGTCGGTGAGGACAGCTCCCTGCAACGGATGATCCGGCTGGTTCAGTCAGCCGATGCGGGAAAGGCAAAGATTGTCGGCATCGCGGACCGATGGGCCACCTGGATTGTGGTCATTGCCTTGTTTTCTGCCGGAGCCACCTGGTTCATCACCGATGAGATCATCCGCGCCGTGACCATTTTGGTCGTCTTCTGCCCCTGTGCTTTGGTGCTGGCCACCCCCACGGCCATTATGGCGGGCATTGGCAATGCTACAAAGTTTGGCATCCTTGTCCGGGAGGGCGATGCCTTGGAAAGACTCTCCATGGTAAAACGAATGGCCTTTGACAAAACAGGGACCCTCACCTTTGGCAAACCTGATGTAGCCGCCGTGGAGAGCTTTGATCCCAGCCTGTCTGCCGACGAGCTCCTGGCCTTGGCTGCTTCTGCAGAACTGCGTTCCGAGCATCCGCTGGGAAAAGCGGTTGTCGCCCATTACAGGACCGCCGCCAAGGCTTCTCTGCCGGAGCCCCATGATTTTCGGATGCTGGCGGGGCGGGGTGTTTACGCAGTCGTGAATAACCGCACGATCTATGCCGGCAATGGAGAGCTGCTGCAGGACAACGGCATTCCTCTTGCCCAAGCCATCATAGAAAAGGCAGCGTCCTACAGAAATGACGGCTGCACCATCATCTTTGTTGCCATAGACGGCCATGCTTCAGGTTTTATCGCTTTATCCGACACTTTACGGCCTGATGCCGTGGATATGGTCAGGAATCTTGAGAAATTAAACGTCACAAGCGTATTGCTGACCGGCGACAACCATCATGCCGCTTCCCATATGGCAAAGATTGCTGGAATTCATGATATCCATACCGATTGCCTGCCCGAAAATAAACTGGCTGTAATCGAGCAATACCAAAGCAAAGGAGATTTGGTCTGCATGGTTGGCGACGGGGTCAACGATGCTCCTGCACTGAAGAAGGCCCATGTCGGCATCGCTATGGGAGGAATCGGCAGTGATATTGCCGTGGATGCTGCCGATATCGCCCTGGTCAGGGATGATATAAAAAATATCCCCCATCTGTTTGCCCTGTCCAAGCGGACGATGAACACTATTAAAATCAATATGGCCCTTTCTATGGTTCTTAACTTTGGCGCTATTCTTCTGGCTATGTTTGGGCATCTCGGGCCTGTCGTAGGTGCCTTAGTACACAATGTGGGATCGGTGGTTGTTATTATCAACTCATCACTGTTATTAAACTGGAGGAAATCAAAATGAGCGAATGGTTGTTCTTTAAATTCGTATTTTGATAGCTATAATCCACGCAAAAAATCAGAAGGAAGGGACCTCATCCCTCACTTCTGATTTTTTTGTCTAAAATATCCACTCTCCCTGACCATCACTATCTTGCGTAGCAAGCAAGCTTCCTGTGTCCGGGAATTAACTGAACAGCTTACTGACAGAAAGGTCCTCATGAATACGCACGATGGCCGCTCCTAATAGGGGAGCAACAGAGAGGACTTTAATCTTGGAGATCATTTTTTCCGGATGAACGGGAATGGTATTGGTGATAACCACTTCCTTGATGACGGAATTCTCCAGGCGCTCAAAGGCTGGGCCGGATAATACGGGATGAGTACAGCAGGCATAGACATCCTGAGCTCCGCGATCCTTCAAGGCTTGAGCTCCTTGAGTAATCGTCCCGGCAGTGTCGATGATATCATCGATCATAATCACCTGTTTGCCTTGAATATCACCGATAACATTCATAATCTCTGATACATTGGGCTCCGGACGGCGCTTGTCGATAATGGCCAAAGGCGCTCCGATCCGCTCCGCCAGGTTGCGGGCCCGTTGTACTCCGCCATGGTCCGGGGAAACAACCACCACGTTCTCTAATTCTTTGCTCTTAAAATACTCCGCCAGGATGGGCACACCGGGGAGATGGTCCACCGGAATATCAAAGAAACCCTGGATGGCCGGAGCATGGAGATCCATGGTTACCACCCGGTCGGCACCGGCAGTGGTGATCAGATTGGCCATGAGCTTGGCTGTGATCGGATCCCGGGCTTTGGATTTGCGTTCTTGACGAGCATATCCGTAATAAGGGATAACTGGAGTGATGCGGCGAGCCGACGCTCTTTTCAGGGCATCAATCATAATCAAGAGTTCCATGATATTATCATTGGTCGGATTACAGGTGGGCTGAACCACAAAGACATCCGCCCCCCGGACGCTTTCATCAATGGCGATGGTAATTTCTCCGTCCTTGAAGCGTTTTACTTTAGCCTCTCCCAGAGGAACCCCCAGATAATCAACAATTTCTTCCGCTAATGCCCGGTTGGCATTGCCGCAAAAGATTTTCAACTCCTTGACAGACATTCCAAAATATCCCCCTACTTTTTCTTATTTCGAACCCAATTTTCGATATGTTTTTGGGTGCTGCGCTCTATAGCCAAGGTATTGGCCGGTACATTCTTGGAGATCGTGGATCCTGCTCCTGTCACTGAGCCTTCACCAATTTCCACCGGGGCGACAAGATTAGTATTGCTTCCCAGAAAAGCCTTATCCCTGATAATTGTTTTATATTTATTGACCCCATCATAATTGCAGGTAATGGTACCTGCACCTATATTCACAGATTTCCCTACTTGGGAATCGCCTACATAGCTAAGATGGGGAATTTTTGACCCTTCGCCAATCTGGCTGTTTTTAATCTCGACGAAGTCCCCCACCTTTACCTTATCCTGGAGAACCGTACCCGGCCGCAGGTAAGCATAGGGGCCGATGGTGCAATGGCCGCCGATCACGGCTTGATTGCCCACCGTATGAGACACTTCTGAGCCTGCTCCCACAGTACAATCCGTTAAGGTTGTATGGGGACCGATGACCGCATCCTCGGCCACCTGGGTTCTGCCTTTCAGAATGGTAAAGGGCTGCAGGACCACATCCGGCTGAAGCACTACCCCGGCTTCGATAAAGGTGGAGCGGGGATCGATGATAGTCACCCCTTCCTCCATCCAATAGGACAGAATCCGTTGGCGAGCCACATCTTCGGCCGCCGCCAGCTGAGCCCGGCTGTTGATTCCCAGCGCTTCATGGACATCCTCAGTACAGTAGGTGCGGATGACTTCGCCCTGAGCATGGAAAACAGCGAAGACATCGGTTAAATAGTATTCCCCTTGAGCGTTCTTGGGGGTTATGTTCTTCAGGGCCTCCCTAAGCTTGGCAACATTGAAGCAATAGGTTCCTGTATTGATCTCTTGAATCAGCCGTTCCTCGGGAGTAGCATCTTTCTCCTCCACCACCCGCAAAAACTGATCTCCCTCTTTGAGAATTCGGCCTAATCCGTGAGGATTTTCAAAACAGGCCGTTAAAAGAGTGGCTGCCGCATTATGTTCGATATGAATTCTGACCAAATTCCGGAGAGTCTCCGGCCGGATCAGGGGCTGGTCTCCACTTAAAACAATAATATGATCAACCTCATGGCAATGAGGAATTGCTTGCATGATCGCATGCCCTGTTCCACATTGTTCTTCTTGAACCACCACTTCCGTCCGGTCGTCCAAAGTGGCCTCGATCTGTTCTCTGCCATGGCCCAGAACAACCATGGAACGGGGGATTTCCACGGAGCGGACACAATCCAAAACATGTTGAAGCATGGGTTTTCCAGCCAGTGTATGCATGACTTTAGGCAACTTGGACTTCATTCGGGTACCTTTGCCCGCCGCCATAATCACCGCAGCCCAATGTGGCATAAACTTCGCCTCCATCAATAGTTTACCCTGATTCGTATTCAATACCCAAAAAACTTTAATTCGTCAAAAAACAGCAAATTCCTCTTTCATAATACATTTTCTCTGTCTGTTTTTAATCTTTCAACCAGATTCTCTATCTATCTCATGAGCAAAAGAGACCCTGGAACAGGGTCTCTTAATGCTTGTCTTACATTGCTTCCTGGTAAGCCTTTAATACTGCGTTTTGAATCACTTCGCGGGCTGCAGAAGAGATAGGGTGTGCTATATCACGGAATTCACCTTCCGGAGTCTTCCGACTGGGCATAGCAACGAAAAGCCCGTTTGTCCCTTCCACTACTTTCACGTCGTGAACGACAAACGAATTGTCAAAAGTGACGGAAACAACGGCCTTCATCTTGCCCTCGACATTCACCTTACGTACCCGTACATCAGTAATGTTCATTATGAATCACCACCCTTCTCATCCCGGTGACCAGCAATATTCTTACCAAATATATTCTCTATATGGTAAAAAACTCCTTCTTTTAAGCGAAAAAATTCTTTTTTTCGCTTATATGCTCCGTTCTTTCCTCTTTAGGGACTTTTCAGAGCGATAAAGGAAACCCGGCTTCGCCGAACCTTAAATCCATACTCACAAATGAGGTGAAGTCGCTGGTTGCACTTATGCTTAGAAAGTATACAGCGCAAGCTTATAATTTCTGATAGTGCAAGAAGCTGTTCTGCGGAATCACCTGGACGACTCCCTTAACGGGATCCAGCTCCCTGAGCTGAAGAAGGGATAAATAATGATCGACAAGTTTAGGTTCTTCTTCCCGGGGTGTCTCCATCAGAACCCCCAGACCGACCACATCGGCATCAAACTCTTTCAAGAGATTAATCATGCCTAAAGCGGTTCCGCCGGCCTTCATAAAATCGTCAATGATCAAGACCTTCCGCCCTGGCTCCAAGGCTCTTCGCCCCAGGGTCATGGACTGAATCCGTTTGGAAGAACCGGAAACATAATTAATACTGACAGCGGTTCCTTCCGTGACCTTATTGCCATGACGAATGATGACCATCGGTACCCCTAAAGCCTCTGCTGTAACCAGGGCCAAGGGTATGCCCTTTGTCTCGATGGTAACCACCACATCGGGCTTTTTCTCCCGAAAAACACCGGCAAAGATCAAGGCTAAAGGACGTAAAACAGCGGGGTCGTAAAGAAGATCCGTCATATAGAGGAAGCCACCGGCCAAAACCCTGTCCTGGCTGCTCAAGCGCTCTGCTAAACTTATGAGAAATCCGCCGGCATCCTCTGCTGAAATCTCCGGAATATAGCGAACTCCCCCGGCAGCACCGGACACAGTCTCCAAACGTCCCTGACCTGTGCAGCGCATGCTTTCTTTAACGGCCAGCAAATCTTCACTGATGGTGGATTTGGCAGCGCCAAACCGCTCAGCCAGCGTGGTCAGAGGGATCAACATATTGGGTTTTGACATAAGTACTTGCATCACAGCAACCATTCGCTCAGCGCGTTTCATCTTTTCCACGGACTAACCCTCTATTCTTTCTCAGAATTGGCTTCACTGTCCTCCTTAGAGTCTCCCTGTTCCTTAGAAAGGCGCAGGGCTTCAAACATCACATTCTCGGCCGTCACAATATGAGCCATAGCTAAAGTTTGCGCCTCTTCCACGTCATGACGGGCCAGGGCCTCCACAATGCTGCGGTGTTCATCAATGGCATTCTTAAGCCGCCCCGGAACGGACAGGGAGGTAGCACGGAACCGTTGGATCTGCTCCCGCAAATTGGCCAGAATCTGAATCAAGCGTTCATTGCGGCTGGCCTTGTAGACCAAAGCATGGAAACCCGTATCTGAGTCCACCATCTGATCCAAGCTCATTTCCTGGCCTTCATAATAAAGGAGAAATCTTTCCATCTCTTCGATTTCCTGATCCGTAGCCCGTTCTGCCGCCAGTCCGGCAGCTAAGCCTTCCAAAGCGGAACGGATTTCAAAAACGTCCGCCACATCCTTATGGGACACTCCCGCCACATAAGCCCCTTTGCGAGGAATCATGACGACGAAGTTTTCCAGCTCCAGCTTACGGATGGCTTCTCTGACCGGGGTGCGGCTTACGCCCATTTCTTCAGCCAATTGGATCTCCATTAAGCGTTCACCGGGTTCAAGGACGCCATTGATAATGGCTTCACGCAAGGACTCAAACACAATCTCTCTTAAGGGTTTATAACTATCGAGTTTAACCGGTACCAGTTTTCTACCCATAAATATTTCCCCTTTCCATAGTATGCGTTACCCAGACATGATAGTTTCTTTCCCGCCATATCGCTGCAATTTTTTCCGCTTGTTCTTCAGTTTGAACGATTCCAAACACTGCGGAGCCGCTGCCGGACATCAAAGCTCCCAGACAGCCGTTCTGCTTCATTAATTCTTCTTTAACCCAGGCTATTTCCGGGAGAAGCTTCATAGAAGCCGGCTCTAAATCATTATAAAGAAGAGGGATAAGGCTTTCTGCTCTCCCGGATGCCAAAGCCTCTTGCCACCCGGCATAATCCAGATGAGAGAATTTTCCTTCCTGATCAAAAGCCCGATAGGCTTCAGCAGTATTTACCCCTTGGTCGGGTTTAATGAGAACAAGGTTGATTTTCGGAGCATGAGGCAGGCCTTTTAATTCTTCACCCACACCGGTTGCCCATTGGGTCCCGCCTTTCAGGCAAAAGGCCACATCCGCACCCAGCTGAGCGGCAAAGCTCTTCAGTTCCTCTTCAGTATAGGGCTCTTTAAAAAGCTTATTCAGAGCCTGCAAGGCCGCAGCGGCATCGGCGCTTCCCCCGCCCAATCCCGCTTGGACAGGGATATTCTTCTCGATGTCAATGTGAATACCCTGGCTGCTTCCCAGTCCGCTTAAAAAAGCTTCCGCCGCCCGGTAAGCCAAATTCTCCGGGCCGCTCCACTCTCCGCAGGAGCACTGAATTCCCCCCTCTGCCAAAGTCACCCGTATCCGATCATAGATTCCTATGGACTGCATAACGCTTTCCAATTCATGATACCCATCGGGACGACGGCCTGTTATGGCCAGAGCAAGATTTATTTTGGCGTAGGCGAACATTTCAACCTGATTCTTAATCATTACCCTATCCCTTCCGAACGTTCGAATCGTATTTCTATACATTATACCCTAAAACAGCTCTGTTCTTCTAGTATCTGCATTATTTTATTATTTCATAATTACAGGGGATTGCCTGCAGTTGCCGCATACACCCATAACATAAATAAGACAGCCACTGAGGGAGATGCCCCTAGTGGCCGTTTGGAATGTCATCGTATCAATCATAAAAGAATATCCAGGTATCGTTTCAATCGTTCCTCTAAATACCCGGCCACCATTTCCACCATCGGTGCGGCAGTCTTGTCCTTATAATAGCTATCGAAGCAGGCATAGTACCGCTTCCTATCTGCAAACTTTACGTCAATAGGCGGATAGCCCTGCTGCATCAGCATAAGATTAAGCAGCAACCGTCCAGTGCGTCCATTACCATCAATAAAAGGGTGAATACCCTCAAACTTTAAATGAAATACAGCGGCATTCTCTAGGGGATGGCGCTTTTCTTCTTTTTGCGCAGCGATAAGCTGTTCCATCTGTACTGGAATCCGATAGGGTTGGGATGGCTCATGGTAGGCGCCCGTGATCGTGACAGGGATTCTGCGGTACACGCCTTTGTCGTCAGGTCTGTCCATCAGCACCAGTGAGTGGATGTCCTTAATAATCTTTTCAGAAACCGGCGCCTTTTCTGTAACGAGCCGTTGGATATATAAAAACGCATCCCGGTGACCCACAGCCTCCAGATGATCTTTGAGCGGCTTTTGGTCTATCGTAACGCCTTCCAACACCAGGGCGGTTTCCCGGAGTGTAAGGGTATTGCCTTCAATAGCGTTGGAGTTGTATGTGAACTCTACAAGGAATTCCTCCTGCAAACGCTTTAATTCTCCTTGGGTGAAAGGACGACGCTTGCTAATCTGTGATTTGAGTGCATCAACCCGTGCGAATAGAGTGGTGTATTCTTGCGGAATAATTTTGCCGCGCAAAATGCGGCCATCAAGCGGCTTGACAGAATCAGCAGGTATTCTGTATGAACGGCCTTCCCGAATAACACCTTCAATTTTTCCCTGTTCGCAGAGCAACCGCACACGTCGATCTGAAAGCCCCCATTGTTCAGCTGCTTGCTGCACACTGATATATTCCACGATAACACCTCGCTTCTATATCCGTATTATACACCATTTTCGGAATAATATAAACAAACACGGTTTATCCTAAGATATTGTTCCGATTTTTCATTGTGGAGCCGGCGTAATGAAACCCGGGCTCATGCTGGACACGATAAAAAAGCTATCGTTGCCAGGCACGCTCTCCCTCTGCTGCACACTTGGTTTAGCAGTAAGGAGAGCAATTTCATGGCGATAGCTTTGAAACTAGATGGCCCCCAGATTTGCCACTTCAAGAAACCCTTCTTCTTCTTTAGCCAATGGACCGCTTTCAAGGCGGAGGGCGATTTCTTCCTCAATGGGCTCCAGATGTTCATAGAACATCACAAAAATCTCTCCCGGTTTGCAGGTGTCCAAGCCGTGGCAGAAGGCTTCCCGTTCCGGCAGAACCACGGAAATTCGCCGGGGATCCATACCCGAGGCAATCGCCTCCTCCATGATCATCCCCGCAATTTCGCCGGGCCGCCTTCCTCTCAGATCTCCATCCTCGCGAATAATCAGGCGATGAAAGCCCCGGGCTGCTACCCGGGCTACTTCCCGGATGGTTTCATCCGGCCGGTCCCCCGGCACGGTCACACACCCCACCACTGCGGGAGCTTTAAACTTCCTCAGGGTCTGGGCAATGGCTTTAATCCCCGCCGCATTATGGCCATAGTCGATGAAGACCTGAACCCCCCCAATCGTATAGGGGTTCAGACGTCCGCGATTGCACTCCGGATCCGAAGTAAATTCCGATAAAGAGGTGCGGATTCCCTCGGCCTTAAGTCCCAGGGACCAGCCTACGGCGATGGCCGCCAAAGCATTCTGCAGATTATGGAGGGCTTTACCGTTCCAGGTCACCGGCAGATCTTTGACTCCGCAGATTTTATGGGATTGATCCCCCTGACAAAGGAGAATATTCCCCCGGCGCACAAAGACGGCGATACCTCCCACAGCCAAATGTTTGCGTATGGTCAGGTTATCCTTTTCGGTACTGAAGAAAATGACTTTGCCTTTGGTTTTCCGGGCAAAGGAAGCAACTAAGGGATCATCAGCGTTGAGAACTACATAGCTGTGAGGACGAACGACCTCGGCGATAAGACTTTTGACATGGGCAATATCTTCCAGGCTTTCCATGCCATACTGACCGAGATGATCGTTGGCCACATTGGTCACCACAGCCACATCGGCATAATCATAGGCCAGACCGGCCCTCAATATCCCACCCCGCGCCGTTTCCAGCACAGCCACCTGAACATCGGGGTGGCGCAGCACGATCTGAGCACTTTCCGGACCGGTGGTGTCTCCTTTAAGCAGCAGCTTACCCCCCACATAGATACCATCTGTAGTGGTCATGCCCACCGCCAGCTCCCGATCCGTCAGCATTTTGCCGATCATCCGCGTGGTTGTGGTCTTGCCATTGGTTCCGGTCACCGAAATGACGGGAATTCTTCCGTTTCCTTTAGGCATAACATGGTCAACGATGATTTTCCCCACATCCAAAGGCCGGCCCACGGTCGGGTATTGGTGCATTCTCAAGCCTGGTGCCGCGTTGACCTCAATGATCGCTCCCCGCTGCTCCTGGTGAGGGCGCTCAATATCCTCCAGGACCATATCGACTCCCGCGATATCCAAGCCCACGATACGTGCCGCATACTCAGCTAATGCAGCATTATCAGGGTGAACCCGCTCTGTCACATCCACGGAAATTCCCCCGGTGCTTAAGTTGGCGCTGTCCCGCAGATAAACGACCTCCCCGTCGGCGGGTACCGTCTCCAGGGCGATCTTTTTTTGGGTCAGGGTCATCAGCACAACAGGATCGATTTTTATCTTGGTTAAGGCCTTCTCATGGTCCTCCCCCCGCTGGGGATCGCTGTTGGCCAGCTGAACAAGCTCTCCCACCGTGGAAACGCCATCCCCGATGACATGAGCTGGAATGCGCTCGGCGGCCGCCGCCATTTTTCCGTCAACCACAAGCAGCCGGTAGTTCTTTCCCTCAATATACTCTTCAACTACGACCTGCTCCTCGTAGGTCTGAGCCACTCGAAAGGCCGCCCTGACTTCAGCCTCGGTCCCGAGCTTGAGGGTTACTCCCTTGCCTTGGTTACCGTTATAGGGCTTGACCACAACAAGTCGATCCAGCTGCCGGAACACCTCCACCGCCTCGTCTTCATTCCGGGTAACCACCCCGTCGGGAACGGGGATGCCCCCCTCATAAAGCAGCTTTTTGGTCAGCCCTTTATCACAGGCGATATCTACACCGATACAGCTGGTCTGATCGCTCATGGCGGCCTGCACCCTCTTCTGGTTGCGTCCATAGCCTAACTGGAGGAGACTGCTGTCATTTAAGCGTATGACGGGAATACCCCGACCCTCGGCAGCTTCGATAATGGCCCGGGTGGAGGCGCCCAGTTCAAACCTTTGGATGACTTCCCTGATGCGCTCAATCCTGTTTGTGACATTAGGTTTTTGTCCCGCCAGCAGCTCCTGCACCAGCGCATAGCCCTGCTTGAAGCCCTCGAGTCCTCCTTCAAGGGAGTCGTAGTTGAAAATGATCTCATAATGGCCTGGATGCTCAGGCAGACATAGGGTTTTCCCATAAGGTATGTTCTGTCCTGCACGAGTCAGCAGTTCGATGGTTACGTGCTCAATAATATGTCCGACCAAGGTTCCTTCCTTCAACCGTTCTACAAATCCTCCCGGTTTGCCCCGGGAGCAAAAATGCTCGTAAAGACTGGGCAAACATTGAACCAGGCGAGTATTAAAGTCTCCAAAGGTATCGCTAGTTCGTTCTGTCCATTCCTGGAGATCCACGACGGCCCGGATGACTGGTCGGTAACTGTAGACATTAGCTCCCGGGATCGCCTGGATTTTCAGTATCTCCATTGTGATATTTGTCCTCCTTCAACCCATGGGAAAAGTACACCTCTAGTATTTTTACCTTTTTCCGGTACAATATTCGCTTTTCGGTTTTTCCAGGTGTCTAAGGGAAATACCCAGGCCAATCACCCACCGGAGGGAGTCTCGTTCAAGCTTGCCGCCCTCCTCTTCAGATCAAAACGATAGCCGTCGGATAAGATATGCATGAGCACAGGGGTGAGAACCAGGGCTTGGCCCGGCGAAATTTCCGAAACATTGCTGGCCATGGTGGGGGAAGCGTCCACCACCGTAACGGTCTGGCTGCCTACCACTGTAAAATGGCCGTCTGAGTAAACAAGGATGGAGGTATCTTCGTCAATTCCTACTCCCAGCACATAAGGATTCTGAGCGATAGCCGTGAGCAGGCGGCCGATGCGGCCCCTTTGGGCAAAATGCTGGTCCACGACAACAGAATGAAGCAGACCCAGACCGGGGGCCATGGTCAGGGTGTCTTTTTTGGGCGTGCCTGCCTCCCCGCCCACGATCATGGTATCGGACATGACTGAAGCCCCGGCACTGGTTCCGGCAATGATCACTCCTCTTTGATAGAGGTTATGCAGGGTTCTTCCTAAGCGGGTTCCTCCCAAAATTCCCGTGATACGCAGCTGGTCTCCTCCTGTGAAAAAAATTCCGGTAGCCTTCTGCAACTCCTGGGATATGGATTCCCGATTGGCTGAAACCCTTTCCGCTATATCCAGAACCTGTACCTCTGCGGCCCCTAAGTTTTCAAAAAGCTCCTTATATTCCGAACCGACCTGCTCCGGCATTTCCGTGGCGGCGGTCAGAACCACTACCCGGCTTTCCCTTCCTCCCGCTTCCTGGATAAACCGCTTCAGTATTTTGCACTCTCCCTTTTTGTCTTCAGCTCCGCCAATAATGAGGAGCTTGCCTTCCACATAATGATTCATGTCATTCCTCCCTTTAATCACTGAAAGAAGTCTCGTTCAATGCCTCTCTTATTTTCCGCTTTAACCCCCCCGGATTATTCAGAATCTAAAAGGATCAAGAAAGCATACACTGATTAAGAAATAGGGAAGGAGGTAACCTGATGAATCCGCTACCCCAACGCAGAATTATCATTCGCCGTTCTTCACGGCAAATAGAACTTTATGATGGCAATCAACTTTTGGCCTGTTATCCCTGTGCCGTAGGCAAAAGTTCAACCCCTACTCCTTTAGGGAACTATGCGGTAGCCACTAAGGTCATGAATCCCGGCGGGGCCTTTGGTACCCGTTGGCTCGGCCTGTCCCTCCCCGACTATGGGATTCATGGGACAAATAAGCCCGCCAGCATCGGTACTCAGGCATCCTTAGGCTGTATTCGTATGCATAATCATCATGTGGAGGCCCTCTACGATCAGGTTGGTGCAGGGACGCCGGTAATTATCACGGAGTAGGCTGCTAAAAATGCATGAGCGCCTGCGTTCATCTGCGCAGGCGCTCATCATCATCAATAAGGACTTCTCGGATATCCCTTGCGGAGCTGACCCCGGGTTTCGATTCCTCCCAGGCCGTCAGTCCCGGTGACTGTATGCTGAATGATTTCCTTCAGGGATACCATCTGATCGATGGGGGTAAAGGCGATTCGCTCGACGATAAAGACCGGATCAAAAGCATGGATCAACGTCCTTTTGGGCGAGGAGGCAAAATTGGCCCCCGCTCTGATAATGGCTTCATAATTGGATTGGCAGGCCCCGGCAAAGATCACCAGGGCATCCCGATTGGGTTGGAAACGGCGGGCCTCCAAGACGGATTGCACGAAAAAGCGTGAACTCCGATAGCTGTCAAGGCTCTTAAAATCCTTTTTTCCCTTGAGAAACCCGTCATGCCCCGTGAGAACCACGATGTCTGTGGGGTTTTCCTGAAGAACCTGCCGTATCTTCTTGGGCTGCTCCGCTTCAGATATACAGATCCCTTTAGCATCCAGTCCCAGCTGCTGATATGTCTTGATGCATTGACTCAGATATTCCTCATCCCCGTCCAGATGCAGCACCCGCCCCGGGATTTCATAGAATTCATCCTGAACCTCCGGAACATACTTACGCTGATTGACCACGATTTTCAGCTTGTTATAAATATCCTGGTAATCCTCCCGTTGGTAATGGGCAACCTCTGACGGCTCTTTTTCCACCAGATCCTGAAGAGGTGCATCGGCTATAAGCCTGAGATTTATGCCCTTTAAGATTGCAATCCGCTCTCCCTTAATCGACATAATCTGCTCGATACGAAAAAATAAATCTTGTTTATGGGATTTTCTAGCCACAATATCGCCAACTTTTAACATGTGTGCCCTCCTTCCGACCTCTCTCTATATCCTATGACCGATGAGAAAAAACGGCATATAAATATAGAGAAAACTCTGCCCGGAAAGCAAGAGCTCTTATTCCTGATCACTGAAATTGAAAATAAGCTTCCCTGAGGAGAGATAGCATGTATGATGTGGTCATTCCTGCCCAAAATGAAGAAAAAAGCATTCTGGCCGTCTTAGCCACGGTCTTGAAATTGCCCATAAAAAGAGTCATTCTGGTCCTCAACGGCTGTACTGATCGGACCCTTGATTTGACCCGCACTATCCTGGATCAGCGCATCCATACCATTTACTTTGCCGAACCCCTGGGCATTGATGTTCCCCGGGCTATTGGGGCCCTTTATGCCCGTTCTCTCCATACTCAGGGCGTGCTCTTTGTGGATGGCGACACCTCGGGGGATATTTATGATGGCTTAGCCAAACTCCTGGCTGCCTTAGCCGATGGTACGGATATAGCCCTGACCAACTGCTATCCCTACATTACTCACCGGGCTAAGCTGGCTAATCTCGTCCTCCGCTTCCGGGGAAGTTTGAATAAAGAATTAGGCTATTTTCAGCTATTAGGCAATGCCACTCCCACCCACGGTCCCCATGCCCTGTCTGCCAAAGCGCTGGAAGTTCTTATGCCTGAAGCCATTGCCATTCCCCCCCTGACCCTGGTCCTGGCCAAGCGCTTCGACCTTAAGGTCAAAGTGGCCACCTCCATACGCCATCAGGACCTTAAATCCCCCCGCAAACACCGCCGCCATGCCCGTCTCATCGCTGAAACCATCATCGGTGACTGTGTGATGGGGCTGACTTTGGCCCGCAACGAGGAGGTCACACGTTCGCTGGGAAAACACAAAATGCTGGGTTATCATCCCGAACGACGCTTCGATATTCTCCAGCTTTGGACGGAATCTTTAATCACCACCCACTCCTATTGCGAAAACCATTTAATCATTCCCAGGGATACACCCTGGTTGGGCGGATATTCTTGAGGCAAGTCCCTTGGTGTTGGGTTTTCAACCTGATATACTATAGGGAGGTCCGTGGCTTTGATTAATTCTGAGAGGATGAAGCCTTTTGACTTCCACCCGCTTTCCCATTATTGATAGTTTGCGCACTCTGGCTCTCGCTTTAATGATTACGTATCACCTCATCTATGATTTAGATCAATGGACCGGTTTGGCTGTTGATGTAGACGCTCTTTTCTGGTTTAGCATCGGTAAAACGGCTGCTCTGCTTTTTATCTTTCTTTCCGGCTTAAGCAGCGGCTTCAGCAAGCATCCCCTTAAAAACGGATTGCGGGTCTTATTTTTTGGGATGATCATTACCCTGGTGACTTATGTGACCTTTCCTGAGCAATATGTCCGCTTTGGGATTCTCCACTTCTTAGGGGTTATGATGGTTCTCTATCCCTTGATTCAAAAACTTCCCAACGGTGCGCTCATTCTGGGCTCCGTTTTGATCATCGCCGGCGGCTTGATCATCAAAGACCAAGCGGTGAACACCCCTCTGCTTCTCCCTCTGGGATTTATGTATCCCGGCTTTGCCACCATGGACTTTTACCCTCTGTTTCCTTATAGCGGCGTCACTTTGCTGGGAGTCCCCTGTTATCGTTATTTCTTTGCTGAGCACAGCAGGACCAATGCCTCTGTCCCTCCGGCGGAAAAGAGCAAAGCGGCCTACCCCATGGTTACATGGGTCAGCCGCCATTCCTTATGGATTTACTTAATACATCAACCCATTTTACTTGGGCTTATTTTTGCCTTAAAGGCCATTGCCATTATATCTTGAATTTGTGAAGTGCCTGCTCCATATCTTCGGTCATTTTGGCCAGCAATTGGCTGGAAGAGGCGATCTCTTCCACAGAAGCCGATTGCTCCTCCGTTGAAGCCGACACATTGAGAGTCTGTTCGGCAATGGATTTGCTGATCTGGTTGACTTCATGGATGGAGGCAACAATCCGTTCATTGCCCTGAGAAATTTCTTCAATCTCATGAGAGATTCCCCGAACCTGCCCGGTAACCTCTTGAATAAGGCCGGCAATCTCTTCGAAAGCGCTGCCTGCTTCATGGACCACCTTGGACCCAATCTCAACCTCTTGTGTCCCGTTCTTCATCGAGTCTACGGCCTTATGGGTATCCTCCTGAATTTCCCCAATAAGATCGGCGATTTGTTTGGCGGCAATCTGAGATTGTTCAGCCAATTTGCGGACCTCTTCGGCCACCACCGCAAATCCTCTTCCCTGTTCACCGGCCCGGGCTGCTTCGATGGCGGCATTGAGAGCCAAAAGATTGGTTTGATCGGCGATCCCGGAGATGGCTTCAACGATCTGTCCGATCTCCTGGGAACGGACTCCCAGGTGCTCCACTAAGGAAGCACTATGGTTGACCGCCTTTTGGATACTCTCCATTTGCTTGACGGTGGTATGGATGGATTGCTGGCCCTTGTCAGTGGCTTTGGCTGTTCCTTCGGCTGAACGAACCACATATTCCGTATTGTTCAGCACTTGACCCATTCCTGCCGCCATTTCTTCCACCACAGCCGCCACGTCATTCACTGCGGTCATCTGCTTTTCCGTCCCCTGAGCCACTTCGGTGATCGCAGAGGCTACTTCATTAGCCGCCTGGGCTGATTGTTCGGCTCCTGCGGACAATTGTTGAGAAGAGGAGGCGATATGTTCCGAAGCCAGGGAAACCTGTTTGACCAATTGGGTAAGGTTCTCTGCCATGTGGTTAAAATCCTGAGCCAGCTGACCCAGCTCATCCCTTGAATCCACTTGGATTTTCTCAATCCTCAGATTGCCTTGGGCCACTTCATTGGCACCCTGGGCAACCTGTTTGACCTGCCTGGTAATACCCTGGCTGATTTTAAAGCCGACGGCGCTTACGATGATTAAACCAAGAATCATGGCGACAGAGATGCTTATAATATCCTTGGACATTTGTTTTTGATAGATCAGCTCTTGGGCAATGACCTCTGTCTCAATATCGTCCACCCAGTTCCCGGTTCCTATAACCCAGCCATAGGGCTCAAAGAGCTGGGTATATCCTCTCTTGGGGGTGGGCTCCGTTTCATTGGGTTTAGCAAATTCATAGTCTGAGTAGCCTCCGCCACTAAGCGCATTTTTTATAAAGCCATCCCGTACATAGGCATAGCCATTAGGGTCCACTGCATCAAGCCGGCTCTTCCCTTCGGTATCCCGCCCCAGGAGAACCACATTAATTCCTTCAGTGGTATCAACCCAGAAATAGTTCTCCCCGTCAAAGCGAAGCTCCCGAACCAGGTCGGCAGCCTTGGTCTTAGCCTCCTCCTCTGAGAGCAGGCCTGCCTGCTGCTCTTTATATACCTTGTCAATGACGCTGATGGCAATCTCTACATCTGTCTTAATCCCCCGATCATATTCGGCAAAGAGGGTTTCCCGGTAGCTCTGGACATTGTTTTTCAAAATGTCGATTTGCCGGTAGATATTATACCCTCCCACAATAATGCTCATCAGCATGGATGTAAAAATAAATGCTAAAATTAGACGCGCTCTGATACTTTTCAATCTTCTTGCTCCTCCCTTGTCTTTATGATTTTTTTCTAAAAAATATATTTAGTTATGTAAAATCAGGCAGCGGTCAGACCCCTAAGCCATTATTAATTAATTCACCATATAATGCAATATAATTTTATTGATTTTGTCTATTTCGAAAACTTTTTATTTTCTAAATAGTATAAAGGTCACAGCTTAGCTGTGACCTTTATACTATTTCCTAGGACTTTAGAACTATTTTCTTTTATACTTTGAATTTTGCCAGAATCTTCTCCAATTCCATGGCCATATTCTCCAATACCTGACAGGAAGAAGCGATTTCTTCGACAGAAGCGGACTGCTCTTCAGTGGAGGCTGAGACACCATAGGTCTGATCCGTAATCTCCCGGCTGATCTGATCCACTTCTTCCACCGCCCGAATGATCCGCTCATTTCCCTGGGATATTTGCTCAATCTCAGCGGATATATCCCGAACTTGCCCGGTCACCTCTTGAATAAGCTCGGCTATCTCTGCAAAAGCGCTTCCGGCTTCGACGACCACTTTTGCCCCTTTTCCTACTTCATGGGTTCCCTCCTGCATAGCCTCCACAGCTTTCACCGTATCCCCCTGGATTTCCAAGATGAGGGCGGAGATCTGCTTGGCCGCCCCTTGGGATTGCTCCGCTAACTTCCTTACCTCTTCAGCAACCACGGCAAACCCTCGTCCTTGTTCACCTGCCCGGGCTGCCTCAATGGCTGCGTTCAGGGCCAGAAGATTGGTCTGGGCTGCGATGCCGGAGATGGTCTCGATGATTTGACCGATCTCCTGGGAGCGAAGACCCAGCCGTTCTACCAATTCTGCGCTATGGTTAACCACCTTTTGGATATGATTCATCTGTTCAATGGTGGTCTCTACAGAACCCTGGCCTTTGGCAGCGGCTTGAGATGTCTCTTCAGCCGAGCGAACCACATAGCCTGTATTGGTCAAAACCTGTTCCATCCCTGCCGCCATTTCCTTCACGACTTCGGAAACTTCACTGACAGATCTTATTTGTCTTTCCGTACCCTGGGCAACGTCGGTGACTGCCGCAGCAACCTCCATAGCCGCTTGGGCAGATTCTTCCGCTCCGGAGGAGAGCTCCTGAGCAGTCAGAGATACTTGCTCGGAGGCGTAGGCCACCTTTTTGACCACTTCCGCCAGGTTATCGGTCATTTGATTAAAATCACCGGCCAATTGACCCAGCTCGTCCTGGGTATCCACCACAATCTTGTCAATGGTCAGATTACCCTGTGCGACTTCCCTGGCTCCTTGGGCGATGCGCTGAACCCTTTGGGCAATGCGCCCGCTGATGACAAAAGCCAGAACAGCCACCACCCCAAGGCCGATCACCATGGCGGCGACTACTTTAATAATATCGTTTAACATGTGTTGGTTATAATACATTTCTTTTTCACTGACTTTGCTCTCGATATCATCAACCCAGTTCCCTGTGCCCACGATCCAGGCATAAGGCTCAAAAAGCTGTGTATAGCTCCGCTTGGGCTTAGGTTCTGATTCATTGGGTTTGGCGAATTCATAATCTGTATACCCGCCGCCCTCCTGCATACCGTTTTTAATCAGTTCTCTTATGTAAAGAAAGCCACTGGGATCTACCGCATCAATCCGGCTTTTTCCCTCTGAGTCTTTACCCAGATAAACCACATTGATTCCTTCAACGGTATCCACCCAGATATAATTGCCCTGATCGAAGAGAATAGTGCGCACCAGAGCCGCCGCTTTTTCCCTGGCTTCCGCTTCAGTCAATAATCCTTCCTGCTGCTCTCGATAGACTCCCTGAATAATGCTTATTGCGATCTCTACATTCATTTTAAGGCCCCGATCATATTCCTCATACAAAGTCTTGCGATATTCATCCACATTGTTTTGCGTCAGCACTGTTTGGTTATAGATATTAAACCCACCGACAATGCCCGCCATCATGATGGATGTGAGAAGGAATACCAAAATCAACCGAGTTCTAATACTTTTCAACCGCCGTTCCTCCCTCTTCCCGTTTACATAATTGACAAAATTTCCATTTTCGAGTAATCTCTTCACTTTTGATGCATTGAAAAGATGTTGCGGGTAGTGTAATATTTGGAGTAGATTGTTAATTCCAAATTTTGTCCCTTGGGAGGATATACCACTCAACAAAATAGGACAAACAATTTAAAATTAAAATAGCTCTATTTTACTTTGTATTATTACTAAAAAGTACACTTTTGGCAAGAATATTCTGAACTTATTTGCACAGAAAATTTCTTTAAAAAAATTTATTTTTCAATTGAAAGAATTGTCCAAATTGTTATACAATTATATTGACATGCTTAGACTGGATTTATCTCTGTGAGGAAGGAGGCAATACGGAATCCCGGAGACTAAATCCAATAGATAAGGTGGAAAAAACATTTAGAGAAGGGAAAGGGATAGAAATGGAGAACCGTTTTAAACAGTCTTTGTTGGACCCTAATACCCTCTCCGTCACTTGGGAGCTGGTCCCAGGGAGAGGAGCACGTGAAAAAGCTCAAGAAAGTGCATTGCTTGCTGCAGAGCAGGCAGCTAAAGGCGGCAAGGTTCATGCCCTGACCATTACCGATAACCCCGGCGGCAACCCTGCTATTCTCGCCGATTATCTTGGTCAGGAGATTCTTAAGCTGGGGATAGAACCCCTTGTCCATTTCACCTGTAAGGATAAAAACCGCAATCAAATGGAAAGCCAGCTTTATGCCCTTGATCGGGCCGAAGTCCGCAGCCTTTTGGTCATGACCGGGGATTATACGGTCTCCGGCTTTAAAGGCCGGCCCAAACCGGTTTTTGACCTTGATCCCACCCATACCTTAGAACTTATCGCCCAGATGAATGAGGGACTTGGCATCCCAGGCCCTAAAGGCATGTCTTATCATCAGCCCAGTGATTTCTTTGCCGGTGCCGCCGTTTCTCCTTTTAAAGGCACCGAAGCCGAGCAAATGGTCCAGTATTATAAACTGAAGAAAAAGGTGACCAGCGGAGCTCAGTTTATTGTCACTCAGCTTGGCTATGATGCACGAAAAATCCATGAAGTTCTCCAGTTCATGAAGCTTAATGACCTTAATGTTCCTCTTGTGGGCAATATCTATATTCTCCCCTTCGGTGCAGCCAAGATTATGAACCAGAATCAACTGCCGGGCTGTGTGGTCACGGATAAGCTCCTGGCTGAAATCGATAAGGAGAGAACCGCTGAAGATAAAGGAGTAAGCGCCCGCTTGTTGAGAGCCGCCAAGATGTATGCTCTCATGAAAGGGATGGGCTTTGCCGGTGTTCATATCGGCGGTCATAATATCAAGTATGAGCAAGTGGAGTATGTGATCGAAAAGGGCGAGGAGCTCAGCAAAGACTGGCTGGCCCTGGTACCTGAGTTTGATTATCCTATGCCCAATGGATTCTATTATTATGAAAAAGATCCCAAAACCGGCCTGAATACCACCACACCCGTCAATCGGAAGAACCTGCCCCTGGATGCCCCTGTAGGAGTGGCTTACAGCGGGATGCGCCTGATGCACAGCATGCTCTTCACCCCCGGCAAAAACTTCTTCCCTGTCATGCGCAAGATTTATAAAGGGCGCAAGGATAACCGCAAGCACGGCTTGGAGCATCTGGCTAAAGTCATCACCAACGACTGTAAAGACTGCGGAGACTGCGCCATGTTTGAACTGGCTTATCTCTGTCCCATGTCCCAATGTCCCAAGAATCAAAGAAACGGGGCCTGCGGCGGCAGCTATCAGGGCTGGTGTGAGGTTTATCCCAACCAGAAGCAATGTATTTATGTCAGAGCCTATGCCCGCCTGAAAAAATACGATGAAGAAGGGGATCTGGATTCCCATCATATCCCTCCCGCCAATTGGGATTTGTACCAAACTTCCTCATGGTCTAATTTCTTCTTAGGGCGGGATCACTCCGGAAAGATTTTAGGCATCCCTACACCTGAAGAAGAGGCTAAAGCCAAAGGTGCCGATCCGGCTAAGTAAGCAGGAGGCATCTAAACACAAAACAGAACTTAGTAATAAAGCAGCAAATCCTTAGCGGTTTGCTGCTTTTTGTATAACATATTATTTTATAAGTTTATCAACTTTTTCTTTCTGAGCTGCCAGACGATTATCAAAGTGCTTGATATCGGTCCAGACATGGCCAAGATCACGCTTAATATCTTTTACGTCTCTCTTGAGATTGCCCACATCATACTGCAGAATACTCAGATCACTTTCCATTCTTTCCTGGCTATCCTTGATTGCCTGCACTTCAGACTTTAAGCCCTGTACATCAGACTTTAAACCCTGTACATCAGACTTTAAACCCTGTACTTCACCTTTTAAACCTTGCATTTCACCTGTTAGGCCCTGCACTTCACCCTTCAAACCCTGCAAATCCTGTATTTCATCTTTTACGCCCTGCACTTCAGAAGTTAAGCCTTGCAACTGGGTCAGAATTTGTCTTAATAATTCTTCTTCCATAGCCGCACCCTCCTTCGTCTCTATTCTATCATAGCGAGTACAGAGATGAATAGACGGAATTCTTGCTCCCCTGGCTATTCTTTGCTGCCTCCAAAACAAGTAAGGCCAACACTGATGAATAACAAGGTCATTAATAAAGCCAGGATATTTCCCACTCCCTCAATGAAGGTAAATACCGTGCCAATGCCGGAGATAACTCCCAGCATTAAACAAAGAGCCGCAAAGTACTTTCCGGCCTTGGTCCCTGAGGCATATTTTAATTGAGGATGTATGTTGCCGCCGAGATAATGTCCCGGATCGTATTGATACCGTTGCCATTCTTCCAAGTCATTCAGATATTCGGATGGATGCCGGTGTTGTACTTTCTTTATTGTTCTGCTCTTTTTCTCCCTACCAGGACGGTAATTATATTTTTTAACCATCTTTTCCTCCCTACAGGGTCGCAATGAAAACAGCCACGACTGTTAAGCTATCCACTCTGATAGACTCCCCATGTCATGGCTGTTCTTCTTTTGCCACTTATTGAGTTCTGGTACTTCAGTCTAAATTTTTCATAACAGCTTCCGTCACCGCTTGAAACTCATCTATGCTTAAAGTTTCCGCTCTTCTCTGTTCATCCACACCGGCTGCGGCCAGAATCTCCCCGATCTGCTGCTTAGGGAGACCAAGTCCTCCGGCCAAGGAATTCCCTAAGGTTTTGCGCCTTTGACTAAAGGCGGCTTTAACCACCCGGAAGAAGTCCTTTTCCTTTACCCTGAATCCCGGATAAGAGCGCAGCTCAAAGCGCACCACGGCTGAAGTGACTTTAGGCGCCGGCCAAAAGGCCTGAGGCGGTACTTCAAAGAGTTTCTCCCCTTGGGCTGAGACCTGGGCCGCTATGGAAAGAATCCCATAATCCTTGCCGCCGGGTTTGGCGACCAAACGATCCGCCACTTCTTTTTGGACCATGACCACCATACTGGCGAGGGAGTCCTTCTGCTCCAAAAAATGCATCAACAGGGGGCTGGTAATGTAATAAGGGAGATTTCCCACCAGCACACCTTTTCCTGTGCCCCAGATATCCTTCAAATCCAGCTTTAGGGCATCCATATTGAGAATATCTACGGGCAGCCCCTGGAGCTCTCTCTGCAATAGATTCACTTTCCCCCGGTCCAGCTCTACCGCCCACACTTTTTGCGCTTTTTGGGCCAAGACCCGGGTCAGGACTCCCAATCCCGGTCCAATCTCGACGACGGGGATTTCCGGGTCTTTAATACTGGCGGCTGCGATAGCCTCGATGACCCGGTCATCCATCAAAAAATTCTGTCCTAAGGATTTGTGGGCTTTGGCACCGCCCTTAAGGATGCGCCGGGTATAATTCGCTGCGTTCTCCATGAATAGCCTCCCTAACCGCCTTATTGAACTCCTCGTGGGTGATGCCAAACCGATTTAAGCGCCGCAAAAATTGCTTGGCGTTAGCATCCCCGATACCTAAGATCTTTCCCACTGCCAGGCGTCGTTCTGCCGAATGACTCAATCCCGCCAGCCCTGCTTCCAGCAAATCCTTCATTGTGAATGAGGTTCCTGCAGTTGGGTATTCATTGTTCTTTGGTTCGGAATAAAGTGTATCCGTCCTGATCTTTTGGAACGCCTTTTGAATGTCTTCAGGACTGGCATTTTCTACACCAATATCATCATCCTTGGGAGAGCGGGCATCCTTTTTGGACAAATAAACATGCTTGGCTTCCGGCACCTGCCGCCGGATCCGTTCCCGGATTTGTTCCCCTACGGAATCCGGATCTGTCAATACGATCACACCGCAGCGCTTGGCTGCCTCAGCAATGTAAGCTAATTTTTCCTGGGTTAACCCATAACCCTCTGTCCACAGTATATCCACATTTCCTAAAGCTCTGCGCACCGCATGAGCATCATTTTTACCTTCCACCACGATTAACTCTTCAATCATCTTTGCCAACAATTCCTCCCTTATCTTTTCTATCTTAACCTACCTGCACTGATTTCACAAATAAGCACACTGCAAAAAAGTAAGGAGCAGAAGAGATTTCTCCTGCTCCTTACCGTGTGTCTTCTTTCAGATCAGCCTGATTGGTTATTTCTTATTTTTATTGGTTCCGTAAGTCTTGACCAAGCTGTCCCAGATGGAGGGATCTTCCATCCCCAATCTCCAGATAGCTACGCCATGAAGCTTATGCTCCCGGGCATATTCCATCTTGGGCTGCAGGCTTTGCTTGTTTTCAAAGTATACTTCATGACGGACACCATTGGCTGTGTAGGTATACCAGGGAACTTTATGCTCTTCATCATAGCCAACTTCCACCCCATGTTTTTTGGCACGGGCCATGCTTTGCTCATAAGAGAGATAGTCGGGCATGGTGGGCTTGTTGGAACCCCAGTCAAAGGAGTAGACAGGAAGTCCTAAGACGATTTTTTCCCTGGGGATTTTGGTCACTGCATAGGAGATGACTTTATTGACCCAGGCGTGGGAGGATATGGGTCCATGGGTGGTTCCCAGTCCATGCTCGTCATAGGTCATCAGCACGATTTGGTCGGCATTTTTACCGATGGAAGCATAATCATAAGCCCCGGACCAAAGGTCGGATGGGTAATCGATAAACTTAGCCGGAATGGAGACGTTGAGCACCTTGTCTTTAGCCTTTAAGGCACCGTGAAGCTCACCTAAGAAGGCTGTGAAGTTGTTGCGGTCAGCGGGTGGTGTCTTTTCAATATCAATGGCCACACCATCCCATTTCTCATTGATAACCAGTTGCACAATATTGTTGATAAACTTAGAGCGGGTCTGAGGATTGGCGAACACACTGTGGGCCAGGTTGGCATCGAAGAGGCCGCCGCGCATATTATGAATTAAAGCGTAGGCTTTAGCTCCATTCTTTTGCGCTGCTTCTTTAATGCTGAGATCTTTTTTCCCTGTGGTGAGAATTTTTCCATTGGCATCAAAACTATACCAGAAGAAGGAAACCTCATCCATCAATTTGATGTTCTTCATCATTGATTCCTTGGAGCCGGGGATCTCTCCTTCAGGGTCCGTATAGAAACCCATGACCACCCGTTTCTCTTCCCCTAGAACATCCTGACGAGTCTCTGCCTCAGCTTTTGGAGGTTCGCCGCTTTCCGTGGCGATCTGATTCGGTGCTTGGGTGTTTTGCTGCTGCGCTGTATTACACCCAACCAAGCTAAAACTCAATACCAAAACAGCTATTAAATTTAAAGTCAGAAACCGCTTCATTCTGAGATCAACTCCTTCATCTTGATTCGGTCACTGACTTTATTGTCCCCTCTTCAATTGTCCTTATGTATAAGTATTGCCGGAATCCCAATCCACTATTTTACATTAGGAAGGGATCCCTTTAGAAATCAACAAAAATCGCTGAAGATTTCTTTTCTTTTATTTTTCCCGGCAAGGAGCCGACTATCCAAGCGTATCAATATCCGAGAAAATTTGTAAACTTAAGGCAAACCGAAATAATTGGCTACACCTTTAGCCACAGCCTGAGCCAACTGATCCTGATACCAGGACTGCCGCAGCCTGGCAAATTCTTTGGGATTGCTGATATAGCCCAGCTCGACAATGACCGCAGGCATAGGAGCATTTTTGATAAGATAAAAATCCCCCGGCTTGGCAATCCTGCGATTCATTCCCGGAACTTTGATAAGCTCCTGCTGAATCGTTTCTGCTAATCGTTTCCCCTCTTCGGAATCAAAATAATAGAAGGTTTCGGCACCGGTATTTCGTCCCGAGGGTGTTGCATTCAGATGCAAGCTGATCAGAGTATCGGCCTCCGCTTCGGCAGCTAAGGAGATTCGATGGTTAAGATCGGCCTGCTTCTTGGACTGCCTGCCCCGAACCCCTTCCGGGACATAATCAATATCCTCTTCCCGGGTCAGAATAACCTCGATACCGGCAGGCTCCAGCAGCTCCTTCACCCGCTTGGCCATTTCCAGATTGATTTCTTTTTCATAAACGCCCTGCTTCGTGATCGCCCCCGGATCATAACCGCCATGACCTGCATCGACCACAACCTTATACTTTGTTTCGAGAGGTCCCAGAACTGCCGCCGAACCTTGATAGAATACGGAAAGAACTAATCCAAACATCACGGTCAGGACGATTATGATCGCCATTCCCTGAGTCTGTCTGCCAGGAATTACTATGGGTCTTCGCAATCCGCTCCCCCCTTGATTTTCTTTGCCACTGCCAGCCGGTTTCCTTTAGATAATATGATGCTGGATATAGAAAAATGAGGCCCTTCGACTTTATTTCGAAGAACCTCATGGTTTGATTGCTTATATCTTAATCTCGAAAGTTGTGTAGGTCACTTTCATATTTGTTTTCCTTAATTATTGAATGGTTTATGAACTGCCTGTCAAGCTTCCCTTATTTCACATAAACCACTACGGAACGAACCCCCCAAGACCAGCAGGACTCTTCCGTATTCATATATAAATCAACCCGGTTTCCTTTAATCGCACCCCCGGTGTCCAGTGCGACTGCCTCACCATATCCATCCACATAAACTTCTGTTCCTAAAGGAATCACTCGCGGATCTACGGCAATAACTCCGTAGCGAACGTTATGTCCTGTTGCTGTCCTTCCGCCGCCCGAATAGGCGGAAGCCCTCATCAAATAAGCGCGTTTAAATTCAATGGTTTTGCCACCACGGGAAATGGTGGTCTGCGATCCTCGTGAAACCACTTGATTCACAGGAGCCCGTAAAACCTCCTGCTGCAAAACCTCTCGTGCGACTTCGATCCCATCTTCCATGGTGATCTTCACCGTCTGCTCATGCTGGCCGTTTACCCCTTTTGTCACAACCTTATCCGGCAATCCTATTGGAAAATCTGCCGGCTGAGCAACCGTCTGATAGGGAATCTCGTTGGTCATGGTCTCGATTTTTTCCTCTACCCGAACCACTTGAATCTCGTCTTCAGCTTCTATCATGTGCTTCATTGGTAGAGATACCTTATCCTTCTCGTTTAAAACAATGTCAAGCTTCTCCAAAGCTTCTTCTACTGTGCGCGGGGCTAAATAAGTATCAATTTCTTTCCCATCGACTTTGACCTTAACAGGAACTGCCCGCCGAACCTCAAGTTTAGCATCGGCTACCAGGACAGCCTCTCGATGGAGATTAACCTCATCCGTTACCTTGAGATCCAATCCCAAACGATTTGATAAATCAACCAGGGCCTCACCCACAGTGGGCGCAGGGGTCCGAGCCGGATACGTTTCCCCGTCCACTGTCAACTCCACAGGGAGGCTACGCGTAATCTTAATCTCTAATCCTTTCGCGATATCCGTCTCGCGATTCGGTTCTACGATATCCTCGGGGTAAATACCAAGCCTTGAGTGTTCAAGAGCTGCACCGACGGTTGAGTAGAGGGTTGTGAGGCTCTGTTTTCCTCCATCAATCTCAACGGTGACCGTCTTGGCTTTTAACAAAAATACTGATGCTACGATGAATGCCACAGTCAGTAATGTAACGGAGATTTGGGCTTTACGGGAGCTACGAACTAGGGAAAAGACCGAAGTTCGTGTCTTCTCTAACATCTCATCCCTCCATAATTTAACTCTGACCTACCCCATTATTTTAACCAAATCTCCCTCATCTGTCAAAGCTTTTTGGTTATATTTTCCATTTTCTTATTTATTATCCAGAATATGGATGACTACCGGCCTTCTTCCCCATTGAATGCAGCGCTGTAAACTGGGAAAAAAGACATCGATAATATTCCCTTTAATCGCCCCCCCTGTATCGGCAGCTATGGCATGCCCATAGCCTTCCACATAAACCTCAGTTCCTAAAGGGATCACCCGCGGATCCACCGCAATCAACCCTTCCCGGGGCCAGACTCCCGTCGCCGTCGGGTTGCCTGTATAGGTATAGGCCGTAGCCTCCACTTCGAAGGTCTTAAGGACAGTGTATTGGCTGAGATCCACATCACTCCGCTCCACAGGCCTGGTATTCTGGATCACCACCCTCTTCTTGGGGGCATTGAGGAAAAATTGATTGACGATCTGTTCATCGCTGAGCTCTCCCCCTATGGTGGTCCTGCGGATGACCTGGCGCTCTATCCCTACCTGGCCCTCCTCCTGAACCTGGCTCGTGCCGGGAAGCACACGGTCCGACTCTATATACTCCGTATTGATGGGAACTTCCACATCTTCGATGCGATAGGTCATGGCTATCTGGCCAATTTCCACCCCACCCCCCTCGGCAGTCCCTATCCCCTCCGTCAAAGGAAGCTCTGTTCCCTCCGGATTCAGGAGAGTTTCCTCCCTCCCCAAAGCTTGGCTGCCGGGAGCAGAAGCTGGGCTTTGGCTGTTCCTTTCAAATACAGGCAGGGTTAGTTCCATTCTTTTGGGAAAGGCATCCGCCGGAGCATAAAGCAATGTGCTTCCTGCCAATACCAAGGTTCCACCCATGGTCAGACTACGGTTTTTCGCTAAGCGCCAATAATCCGTATAGGTAGCTATAGGTAATGAATACATACTATTCCCCCCTGCTAAACGTTATGTAAGCAAGGGAAAAAAAAGAACTTCTCTTGTCCTTCCCGGCTGAAGTCATGGAGCTTTTCACCCATTCATACAAGGCAAAGCCGGTGGGTTTCAACTTAAAAAACATAAAGAAAGCACAAATCCCGGAGACATTCCCCCAGGATTTGTGCCATGATATCCGGCCTATGCCGGCTTATGCTTTGCTTTGATCTTACAGCCCAAATAACCTATTCCCATTCTCAAAAGCCAGCCTCGCCGCTTCCTCAACCTCCAGACCCCGGATGGTCGCGAACCGCTCCACCACCTGCCGCACATAAGCCGGCTCATTGCGCTTGCCGCGGTAAGGCTCCGGAGTAAGATAGGGAGAATCCGTCTCCACCAGGAAACGGTCCAGAGGAACTTTCTCAGCCACCTCCACCGTATGCCGGGCATTTTTAAAGGTAAGGGGTCCGGCAAAGGAGATATAAAACCCTAAGTTAAGGATGAGCTTAGCCATTTCCCAGGATCCCGAATAGCAGTGGAACACCCCGCCTTTTTTCGGAGTATGGGCCTTCACGATCTCTAAAAGATCCTGATGGGCATCCCGATTGTGGATAATGATGGGGAGTCCTGCTTGATCCGCCAACTCAATCTGGCGGATAAACACCTCCTGCTGAATTTTGCGGGGAGAGAGATCCCGATAATAATCCAGCCCGATTTCTCCCCAGGCGATCACCTTATCTTCCCGGGCCAGTTGGGTCAAACTCTCCCAGGTTTCCTCGGCTGCTCCTTGGGCATCATGGGGATGAACCCCTACGGCGGCATAAACGGCGTCATACTGGTGGGCCAAACGAACCGAGCGTTCTGAGGAAGGCAGGTCATAGCCTACATTGGTGACCCTGGTAATGTGAGCCCGGGCCATATTGTCCAGAACCCCCTGGAAATCCCCTTGATAGCGGGGATCATCCAGATGGGCGTGTGTATCCCAGATCATTTGACTCGTGCTCCTGCCGGAAGTTCCTTATCCAGGACCAGGACTTCCAGAACTCCTTCATGAGAAGCCGCCAGGATCATCCCTTCCGAAGTGATTCCCCGCAATTTTGCCGGCTTTAGGTTGGCGACGATGACCACATGCTTGCCCACTAAATCCTCCGGTGCATAATGCTGGGCAATTCCCGAGACGATGGTGCGGGGTTTGCCGGCCACCTCAATTTCCAGTTTTAAAAGTTTATCGGTTTTCTCCACTTTTTCCGCGTGGAGAACCTTGGCCACCCGCAGATCGATTTTGGCGAAATCATCGATGCTGATTTCTTCCTTAATCGGCTCAAATTCCACTTTATTTTCTTCAACTGTTGGAGTTTCCTTGATTTCGTTCACAGATGCTTTCTCCTCTTCAACACTGAATTGTGCCAGATCAATACGGGGGAACAGCGCTTCTCCCCGCTGCACTTGGATTCCTTCTCCCAGAACAGCCCACTCTTTGGCAGCTTCCCAGGCGAGCAGCTCATCACTGATGCCGCATTGCCGGAACATCTTCCCGGTAAGCTTAGGCATAAAGGGGGCGCAAAGGATACCCAGAATGCGGATAGCCTCAGCAAAGGTATGGAGTACCGTGTCCAGACGAGCCTGCTGCCCCTCTTGCTTGGCCAGGGTCCAGGGAGCAGTCTCATCCACATATTTATTCATGCGGGAGACCAGACGCCAAAGGTTTTCCAGAGCCCCTGCCGGATCATGAGCTTCCAGCCGCTCTTCCACTTTGGCAACGACCTCCTGCCCTAAGGCCCTGAGCTCTGCTTCAAGTTCTGTGGGTTCGGCGGCCTTGGGTATCACACCGCCCCGATATTTGACGATCATCGCCAGACTGCGGGACACGAAGTTCCCCAAGTCATTGGCCAAGTCACTGTTTAACCGTTCCACCAAGGAGTCTTCCGAATAAGCCCCGTCGGTTCCCACCTGCATTTCCCTGAGCAGGAAGTAACGAATGGCATCGGAGCCATAACGGCGGATCAACTCAAAGGAATCCTGAACATTGCCCCGGGACTTGGAAATCTTGCCCCCTTCTTTGCTGAGGTACCAGCCATGGCCGTAGACCACTTTAGGCAGGGGAACATCCAAAGCCATTAAAATAATCGGCCAAATCACGGCATGGAAGCGGACAATGTCCTTGCCCATCAGATGAACTTCCGCCGGCCAATAGCGTTGATACAACTCCCCGTCGGGATAGCCCAAAGCAGAAATATAGTTAATCAGGGCATCCAGCCAGACATAGACCACATGCTTGGGATTAAAAGGAACCTGGATTCCCCATTGGAAGGTGGTGCGGGAAACACAGAGATCCTCCAAGCCCCCCTCGATAAACTTAATCATTTCATTGCGGCGGGAAGCAGGCTGAATAAAGTCCGGATGATCCTTGATATGGCGTAAAAGTGCATCCTGATATTTAGAAAGCTTGAAAAAGTAGCTTTCTTCCTTCAGCAATTCCACATCCCGTCCACAATCCGGATTGGGACATTTGCCATCCATGAGCTTATTTTCCGTCCAGAAGGTTTCACAGGGCGTGCAATACCAGCCTTCATACTCTGATTTATAAATATCCCCTTGCTCATAGAGCTTGGTAAAAATCTTTTTGACCACCTCATGGTGACGTTCTTCTGTGGTGCGGATAAAGTCATCATAGGAGATATCCAGTTCCTCCCACAAGGCTTTGAACCGTTCCACCACCCCGTCCACATAAGCTAAAGGCTCCATGCCCTGGCTTTCAGCCGTGCGCACAATCTTCTGGGCGTTCTCATCGGTACCGGTCAGAAAGTACACATCATGGCCTTTCAGCCGGTGATAGCGGGCAAAGGCATCGGCAGCTACCGTAGTGTAAGCCGTCCCAATGTGGGGGCTGGCATTGGGGTAAAAAATCGGTGTCGTAATATAGTATTTCAATGTTAACCTTCCTCTCTTTCAGGAGGGGGCCGCTGCGGTCAGCATTGCTTGCGGCTTGTCCTGGTTATTAATAGTATCATCCGGGAGGGGGTCCTGCAAACGGGGCTGGGTAAAAAGTTTCTGTGCAGGGTCTATTCTGGGCCGAAAGTTAGCTCTCCAGGATTTTGATTTACACCGGTCGCTCCATAAGCTACGCGGACAAAACTACCGCTCAAGCCCTCCGCTCCGTCGGGTCCACCTGCGCCGCCAAGTATTTCTCTGTAGCGCGGCGGCTTGGGCGAAACCCTCGTCCGGGTTTCGTGGCCAAATCGCTCCTGCTCAATGGCCGGTTGGAAACGTCCTGTTTCCAACCCGACTCCGCTGCAGGCTTTTCGCGAAGTTTTGTTCCCGCTCGCTTAAATTCGCTTCCCTGCTGTAAATCAAAATCCTTGGGCTGCTTTTCGGGTTTGAGAAGGCAGGCGTTGTGGGAAATATCGGGAAGCAGCTTGATCCGAGCCGCTTTTCCGGCCTTACCGACGCCGCTTAAGCGGCATGGTCGGCTCCCCTCATGAAAGTCTCTGTAGATGAGCCCCAAAGAAAAACTGAAAGAGAAGCCCGCAAGACGTGGCTTTGCGCACAAAAGCGTACGGATTTAGCGGAGGGGCGGTCGGGTGAACAAAGCTTTCTTAACCTAGCGTAGCCACTGGTTCACATCAGGTATTACCCAGAGGTTTGGCGGAGCTGTTAAGAAAGCGGGTGAACCAGCCCCGGAGCTATGGAGTACGCGTTGTGCGTAAAGCCACGCGACCCGGACGACACTTTTTCATTAGCATGAGAAATATTCCTGAAAAAAATTCCATTTTTCTTACAAAAAACCGTTGACTTTAAATGGTACCATTGGTATCATAAGGGTGTTACATTGTGTCGAAAGATGTAGTTTAGAGGAGGACTCGTGATGAAATCAACTGGTATAGTGAGAAAAGTCGACGAACTGGGTCGGGTGGTATTACCTATCGAATTGCGCAGAACCCTGGGAATCGATGAAAAAGACGCTCTGGAAATTTATGTAGACCAAGAAAAGATCATTCTCAAAAAATATGAACCTGCTTGTGTATTTTGTAATAACGCTACAGATGTTCAAATTTTCCGTGGAAAAAACGTCTGCCGTGAATGCGCCACTGCCATGGGCGAAGCTGCATCAGGCAATCAGCCCGAAGCTGTTTAATTTCACCCTAAGGCCAAAAGAAGCAACCTCATTAGAAATTATAATTCTACATAATAGAAGGCGTAAAGCCTTCTTTCTCTTTTTAGGCAGATTTTTTTATATTTCTTGGAAGCATCTTGCCATTGTCTCTCTTTAATTCTTTTTTTGAGAGAGAACCGCTTGATAAACCTCACGCTTGCTCACTCCGTATTTTTGAGCAACTACTTTCATAGCATCATTGGGTTTCATCCCTTGCTCAGTAAGCTCCTGCACTTCCTGACGCCATTCCTTTTCCCCTCCTGTCGGCGGGACGGGGATATAAGGGGAAGTCAGGACACAGATTTCCCCGCGGGGGGCAGTGTCTTTAAATTCATGGATAAGGGTGCTCAACGTCCCCTTATGGACGCTTTGATGAAGCTTGGTAATCTCCCGGACCACCGCCGTCTCCCGCTCTCCGAAAACTTCCCACAAGTCCTCTAAGGTGGCCACTAAGCGGTGGGGCGCCTCATAGAAAATCTGGGTAAAAGGCAGCTGGGCATAATTCTGCAATTCTTTCTTACGGGCACCGGATTGGGATGGCAAAAAGCCATGAAATAAAAAATGATCATTGGGCATCCCGGAAAGCAGCAAAGCCGTCAGTCCGGCATTGGCTCCCGGCAAGACATCCAAGGGTATGCCTTTTTCCAGGCATAGCTGAATCACTTCCTGACCCGGATCCGATATCCCCGGCATTCCCGCATCGGAGATTAAAGCGATGGCTTCCCCCTGCTCCAATCTTCTGACCAGTTCCAGGGCTTTCCCTTTTTCGTTATGTTCATGATAACTGGTCAGGGGCGTGGCAATGCCAAAGTGATCCAGGAGCTTGCGGGAATGACGGGTATCCTCCGCCGCGATGAGATCCACACCCTTAAGCACTTCCAAGGCCCTCAAGGTGATATCCCCCAGATTGCCGATGGGTGTCCCGCAGATATAGAGGGTACCCCTCTGAACCGTAGCCAAAAGAACCGCTCCCATCTTACTTAATCTTTACGCAAAAAGCCCATACAGAAGAGGCAATCCCCCTCCTCTAAAGGCTGTCCAAAATGAAGATGACAAACATGGAACCCTTCCCGATAGAGTCGTTCCAAATTATCATGGGCAACGCCCTGAAGATGCTCAGCATTGGCAATGACCCTCGACCTTTCCTTCTCAGGCAGGGCACATAGCTCACGCTTCAGCCTGGCATTCTCATCTTCCAGGCTTTTAACATAGGGCAGCAAACGCTGCACTTCTTCGATCAAAGAGTTAAGCTTCTCCTCCACTTCCGTTAAGGCTTGGCTTAATTGACTCATACCTTCTCACTCTTCCCTCTGTTCTTTTCTCCTTTCTTATGGCGTCCCTCTTGACGCCCCTTCCCGGCGGTCGGTACGGCAGAACCCCGTTCTCCCTTAAGCTCTTGCTCTTCCAAAGCCTTGAGTACCGATTCCTCGCTGAGAACCAGGATATCTTCTTCCCGCTGATGGCATTGTTTTCCGCACTGACCTTTGCAGTGAGACTCATCATAAGCCCCATTCTCATATTTCAGGCAGCACATAAGGCGACCGCAAATCCCTGATATTTTCGTTGGATTAAGAGAGAGCTTCTGATCCTTGGCCATGCGAATGGATACAGGTTCAAAATCTCCTAAAAAGCTGGAGCAGCACAGCACTCTGCCACAGGAACCGATCCCGCCCAGCATTTTGGCTTCATCCCGAACCCCAATCTGGCGAAGTTCAATGCGGGTCCGAAAGATCGAGGCCAGATCTTTAACCAGCTCCCGGAAATCCACCCGACCTTCTGCCGTAAAGGAAAAAATAATTTTGTTCCCATCAAAAGTATATTCCACATCCACCAGCTTCATCGGCAGCTGATGATCTCCTATTTTCTTCAGGCAGATGTCAAAAGCTTCCTTCTCCTTGGTGCGATTGACCTCAACAATCCGCTCATCCTCAGGAGTAGCCTTGCGGATCACCGGTTTTAAAGGCATGACCACATCTGCTTCAGGTACCTGACGGGGTGCCAGAACGCACTCTCCATACTCGACTCCCCGGGCGGTTTCCACGATCACTTTATCATTGGCATTCAGGGCAAGATCCCCTGTAGAAAAATAATATATTTTACCGGCCCGCTTAAAACGAACCCCCACGACCTCAACCATTCTGATTCCCTCCTTACTGAAATAATTTTAAAGCTAATCCTTCGATCACCAATCTGGGGTTAGCCTGCATTTGAATCTGCTCGATAGCTTTGCCCACAGCCAGCATAGCCTGGGGATTGACTTGATGTTTTTGAGCTATCCCTAAGGCCAGGATGTGCAAATATAGCTCAGCTTCTTTTTTCTCTACGGGAAAAAGAGGGAAAAGTTTAAGAAAATCCCCCTCCTCCACCGCTTGTTCAAACCCTCGAATCCACTCCTTGACCTTCTCCACTCCCAGAGTCAGAATCTCATAAGCCAGTTCAGGGTTATGGCTGCTCAGGCGAAAAGCCTCCCGGGCTTCCCAGGGATCGAGGGACTCTTCAAGGGATTTCAGCCATTCCTCCTCCCCTCTGAAGGGGAAGTAAACCGCCTGGGCCCTGCTCTGAATAGTGGGCAAAAGAACTTCGGCATTTTGAGCGCTCAGCACGATCAGAGTTCTTTCCGGCGGCTCCTCAATGACCTTGAGCAAGGCATTGGCTGCAGGAATCGTTAACTTATCCGCTTCTTCAAGGATAAAGACTTTATAGTTTCCCTCATAATGCTTGCGATAAACCCGCTCCTGCCAATCCAGAATCTGCTCGATCCCTATGGATGCCTTGGCAGGCTTGACTACCTCCACATCCGGATGGTTCCCGGAAAGAATCTTCTTGCAGGAGGGACAATGCCCACAAGGCGCGTCCTGACCCGAAGTGCAATTGATCCTCCGGGCAATCTCCAGTCCCGCCTTGCGTCTCTCCGGGCCACTCCCGCCGTGAAAGAGCAGCAAATGAGCAAGCCGTCCCTCCTGAGCTGCTTTTTCAATCAGGTGAAGTGCAATATTCACATTAAACCTCCTCGATGATCCAGACTCCTTGGCCTGCATCCTCCCAGCCTTGCCAGCGCCCCTTATGCCGGGTCAGAAGCTCTAAGATCTCAGGAGTCATCTCTTCTCCCATCACAATCCAAGGAATGCCTGGGGGATAGGGGGAAATGCTCTCACCCACGATGTGCCCCACACTCTCCGCAAGGGGGATCTTGCGCTTCCGGGCAAAATAGGCTTGGCGGGGAGTGAGTCTGACCGGCGGCAGAGGAATCTCGAAAACCATCTCCTCGGGAGATGCCACGACATCTTTGTTCAGGCTTGCTAAGCTTAATAAACCCTTGGTAAGGATCTCTACCTCTTCGGGAGTATTGCCAATCCCTAACAGAAATAAAATATTTTTGTCATCCCATAATTCAGGGTCAATTCCATAACTCTTACGCAAATGCTCTACACAACGGGGAGCCGCAACCCCCAGTCTTTGGGTATTGATCATGATCTTCGTCCAATCCAGTCCAGCAATCCCGTAAGTCCCTACATCCTGAGGGTTTAAGATCCGCAAGGATCCGCCCACACGGTGATGCAGTTCCTGCACCGCTTCATGAAGCAGCTCCCAGCGCCTGCTTTCCAAAGCATGTTCGACAGCCCTTTCCAAAGAAGCCATCAGGAGATAACTGGGGCTGGAAGATTGCAGCAGCTCAAGAGCCTCCTTAAGAGCGGACAAGGGAATCCGCGAGCCCTGTACATGAAGCATCGCCGCCTGAGTCAAGGCGCTTAAGGTCTTATGGGTGCTGCACAGCACCAGATCCGCCCCATAAGCCAGGGCTCCTTTGGGGAAGAGCGGGCTCAAATAATGGGAACCATGAGCCTGATCCACCAAAATGCTCACTTGAACTGCCTGGCGATCCCTTTGGGCCGCGATCATTGCCAAATCCGGCAAGGTCCCATAATAGCCGGGATAGGTCAGATGAACCCCCAGAAATTCACCCAAATCCACTTCAGCAATGGATTTCAGTCCCAAGGGCAGCCCGAACTCCGGATGAACCACACTGGGGATATATTCCGGTTCACATCCCGATAACACCAAAGCCGAAAACACAGAACGGTGGGACTGCCTCTCCACCAGAACCTTAGGCAGCTGCAGGTCCTTTCCCCGCTTCCCGGTACCGGCCAAAGCCATGAACATCCCTTGGTTGCCCACCGTTGCCCCATTGATCAGATAAAAGCTGGCATCACTTTGATACACAGCGGCAGCCCGGGCCTGAGCCTGAGCAATCACCCCCGCGGGGGAGTGCAGCATATCCAAGCCCGGCAGTTCTGTAAGATCCTGATCGGGAAAATGCAAATCCGTAAAAAATTCCGCTTTTCCTTTATGTCCTGGAGTATGAAAGGAAATCAGCTTCTGAGCTTCATACTGAAGCAATTTATGACCTAAATTCAACACATTTTCTTCCTCCAGGATTGACAAAGGTAATACACATCATTATATCATAATATTTCCATTGAAGCACCTATTGAAGAGTATGGGAGCCCCCCTTCGCCCCATTTTCCTGAGGACTTACCGGTGAATTGCGGGCCAGCCCTGAATGTTCAATTTTAACGTTGATATCATAGGCCACCGGAATATCTTTTATCCCCTGGGGCCAGTTCTCTTGTATTTCCCGCCAATACTTGGGGTTTTTAATTTCGATTTTCCGCCCAATCCCGATAAAATCCAGCCCCTGCTCCTTGCTTTTGGCCACGGCCGCTTCGCACTCTTCCTGAATTGCCTGTGCCATCAGAGGCTGTAATTCTTTAATAAATTGCTGCCAGCGGTAGATATCCGCCTGTTCACCCTTGCCAAGGATTTCATTGATGGAAACCGCTGTCTTGATGTTGAATTTGATCCCCATCTTGCCGTCGATGTTCTCCACCTTATATTTTGTTTTCGATTTCAGGACCCAGGCGGTTACTGTTACCCCATCTCCGTCTTCCCCCTCAAGAACCCGGCTCTCAATCTCGTTATCCAGCCAGAGATAGCCCTTTGTTTCCTGGTCGTTAAGCTTCGCTACACATTTCCCGCCTTCGAATACCGCCGATTCATGAATCAGAATTTCCTGCCCTTCTTTATCAGAGTAGAATAAGCCATGTTCCCCTGGTTGGACCTTCTCCACCCTGGGGATGATGGGATTCTGGCTTTCTCTCCCTAAAACCGTCAGATAGTGCCCTAAACGTGTGATCGGGAAAACCGACTGCCTTCTTTGACCTTCGATGGTATCGAATAAATTTAAGCTGGGAATCTGCTTTGTGCGCAGTTCAGCCTCCATGATATCCTTGGCTTGCCCTTTAGCCACAAGAAGATAAATCGTCCGTCGAAATTCATAAAAGCGCTGGAAATAATCCAAAGCCTCATTAATCCCCGCGCCGGCAAGATCTTCGCCAAGTACAATAACCCGCACCGTTCCGGCAAAAGGCTGTTTGCTGAACGCTTCCGCCGCCTGTTCCATAATGGTGGAGAGGCTCTTTGTTTCCATACTGATAGTCCAATTCTCAAGCTCTGCGGCACCGCCTCCGCTCGTCTTGGGTTCAGCTATCTGCATCGTCACGAGATAGGTCCCTTCTTCTTTCCCTTGATCAATTCCTATCCCCAGCATATAGGCCAGTTCATCAATTTCACGCTTGCCGCCGCATCCTCCCAGGAGCAACACACCCATAATCAGCAGCAGCACAAGGGTCAGCCTTAATGGGAAAAACTTTTTTTGCGGCGTTTCCATCGCTCCACCCCCCATACCAAGACTACCCACACCATTGTGAAGGGGAGAATCAAATACTGATCCACCAGCTGTATCTCCACAACCACTGTAATGCCTGTTAAAGTATATAAAGGAATCAGCACATATATAATTCCGACAACAACACCCGTTCTAACACCGGCTTTGCGGCTTTTTATGCCGAACACAGTGCGCAGACCCCATATCCCCGCAAACATCAGGGCTGTGACCTTTAAAGCCAAGGCCCCCGTCCAGATCAGAGTAAAAATAACCTCAACCCCGGATATGGTCCGGGAAATCTCAATCATATTCCCCAGTACCAAAAGGGCATAGGTAAGACGGGAGGTTTCAAAAGGGCCAAAGGTCATGATCTGAATGACCACCATCAGGGTGCTTAAGGCAATAACCATAAAAAAAGCTTTCCAGACCCCTTTTTTCAAAACCTTTAAGTCCTTGGCTTTGCGTGGCAAAAAAGGCAGCAGTCCTCCTAAAAAGAGTATATACTCCATTGGCCAAGGCGCCACATTCCTTATACCACTAAGAAGGGGTTTGATTCCATTATCCAACATGGGAAAAAGCTCTCCCCGCTCAAAACGGGGAATGCTGAATAACGCTATAAAAACCAGCGATAAAAAGATAATGGGAAAAACCACTTCTGAAAAGCGGCTTAACACTTCGATCCCACTGAAGTACAGATAGACGACAATCACGAAGAGCCCTAAAACCAGGATATATTGAGGCATCAGGGGGAGAACACTCCGATTATACATATCCACCCCCTGGCCCAATAAGATGGCCCCGAAATAGAGCGTAATCGCACTATATAAAAGCCCCATTCCCTTGCCGAGCCACTTTCCCAGCACTTTTTCCGATATTTCGATCAGATTCATACCGGGGTAGCGAGGCATTAGAGAAAATATCATCAAGGCCAAAGGGATTCCCAAGGCAAACCCAGGCGGAATAGCCATCCAGCCATCCCTTCCAGCCGCTCCTGCCAGCCCTGATCCGGCGACCATATACGTTGTCCCCAATAAGACCGCCGTGCTTAATATTGTGAACTGATGGGTGGATATACGTTCCACTTATTTTTTCCTCCCCGACTTCGTATCATGAACATCCACTAAATCCGGTATTTTTCTGGAAGCCCACCAAGGCGCCCTGACGAAAGTATCCTGAAGAAAGGCACGGATTCTTAACGGGGCAATGGGGCTAAGGTAGGGAGTGCCAAAGGATCGCAAACCCAGCAAATGTATTATGCAAAGGTAGAGTCCAATGGCCAGCCCGAAAAAGCCCATGGTTCCCGCCAGAACCATCAGAGGCAGACGAATCAAACGGATGGCGATGGCCAAATCATAGTAGGGTATCGTATAACTGGAAACCGCCGTAAACCCGATGACAATCACCATAATCGGGCTGATCAAACCGGCGCCGACCGCCGCCTCTCCTATGATCAAAGCTCCCACGATCCCGATGGTCTGTCCGATGGGTTTAGGGAGCCTCAGCCCCCCCTCCTGGAGGATCTCGAGAGCCAGCAGCATTAATAATGCCTCCCCGAGGGCAGAGAAGGGCACCGCCTCCCGACTGGCAGCAAGACTTAAGAGCATAGAGGTGGGCAGCAATTCCTGATGAAACGTGGTTACAGCAATATACAGACTGGGGGCCAAAAGGGCTATAAAGGCTCCCCAATAGCGTATCGTACGTACAATAATGACAATCATCGCTCTTTGATAATAATCGTCATTGACTTGCATAAACATAGGCAGGGTAACCGGCACGATCAGGGCCGAAGGAGTGCCGTCCACCATGATGGCCACCCGCCCCTCCAAAAGCTCTGCGGTTACAATGTCGGGCCGTTCTGTATTGGAGATTTGGGGAAAAGGAGAATAGGGATGATCCTCGATCAACTCCTCCAGCATGTCTCCGGAAATCACCGCATCGGTTCGGATACGGCTCAGTCGTTTAAGCACCTCTCCAACCACGTCCATATTGGCGATAGTCTCCACATAAGCAATCACCACATCCGTTTTCGAAAGATCGCCGATTTTCATGGAAAGCAGCCGCAGAGATGGATGCTTGATCTTTCTTCGCAGCAGGGAGGTGTTGGTCCGCAGGGTCTCATTGAACCCCTCCTTAGGTCCGCGGATAGAGGATTCGTTTTGGGGAACGCCCACCCCCCGGTCTGACCAGCCACGGGCACTGATGACAAGGGCCTCCTGGCTTTCCTTAATGAAAAGAACCGCATCCCCGGACAGCATCCCATCAATGGCCTCCCCCAAGCGACCGATCTTCTTCACTTCATTGGCTGGCGTGAAAAGATCCAGCAAGCGATCGTTGACATTTTTTAGAGTCATTTCCTGAAAGACCGGATCATCGACGGCTTCGACCATGATCACCCGCAGGATATAAGCATCTAATAAATCTTTATCAACCAAACCATCCACCATGCCAAGGGAACAGGGTATATCTTCTTTGCCCCGCAAAATGAAATCACGAAAAATAATATCGCTGCTTTTGGATAATTCTTCTTTAATCCGCGCAAAAGAAACAGGCTTATCCCATTCTTGATCGATAGGAACCTTATGAACCACCCGGATTCTCTTCCGATAAGGACGCTGAGTAAGTTCTTTGATCATGGTGAAAAAACGTTTAGCCAAAACGACCACCCCCTCCTTATGTGCTTATTGTCCTCGGAAAGCTTTTCTCTTATACACCCATGCTGCATTTGCAGGGTTTTCAGCACTGCAGACCAGCCCCTTTCCAGGCTAAGCCTATAGAAAAGGAGATAGAATCCTTTCCTAAATAGATAAGATTCTATCTCCCCAATTTTGATTTAATCTTGGCCAGGGAAGGAATTATAGTGTCTCGATCTTGTCTTCCATCAAATTCTCCCTCAGGGTATCGAACAATGCCGTATGCAGATGCTCATCCACAAAATTATCTTTCAGCTGGCTGCAAAGATCCCCGCCGGGATCCTCTCCCCCTGCCACCAGATCCTCAATTAATTTCTTATAATCGCTCATAGCCTTTCTTTCCAGTTCCATATTCAGCTGCAGAGTTCTCTCCAGGCCGGTTAAAGACATCAGATTGCCTAAGGACATGCCGAGGATGGGAGAAACCACTTCTCCCAGCAGGGTAGGCTTGGCGCCTAAACTCGTAATGCGGGCGGCCACATTATCCACATGGGACTGTTCTATGGCGGCCACTCTCTCAAAGACCTGCCCGGCATAGTGATCTTTAAACTGCTTGCTTTGCACCTTATATAGCTCCACTTGGTTCATCTCCAAGCTGTAGAACCAATTCAGCCTTCGTATCAGATCTTCCTGGTCCATATCCATCTTCCTTCCCCTGCAGAAGCTTTTTTACACACAATTTATGGTAGTTTAACTCGGATGGGGTGGAATTATTCTTTGGGCTGATCCGTTAAAGCCATACCGATCAGCTTATCTGCATAATCAGTTATGAACAGTGGGATATTCAGCAAATCACCGTCCAGCCGTAAATTATTCAGGGAGAAACGGACACGAAGTTTTACTTTGTCACCGTATTTTTCTTTAAACTTCTTCAGGCTCCTGCTCTCCACATTGGTTTCCGATTTAACCTCAACAGGAATTATCTCGTTTTCTCTCTGAATTAAAAAATCCACTTCATGCCGTGGGTTATCCATCGTCCAGTAACGAGGCATGGCCTCAAGCTGATTGCGCAACGCCTGAAGCACGTAGTTCTCGCTGAGAGCTCCTTTAAACTCCACAAACAGCCGGTTCCCTTCACCAAAAGCCGAAGGGGCCAATAGGGACAATCGGCGCAAAAGCCCCACATCCACCAGATACAGCTTAAACGCAGCCAGGTCATCATAGGCGGAAATCGGCAATCCTGGGGCACTGCTGCGGTATATCTTATAAGCAAGGCTGGCATCGCAAAGCCACTGCAGTGCCTCCTCATATTCCCTGGCCCTGGCCCCTTCCTTGACAACTTTATAAATAAATTTTTTATTTTCCCTGGCCAGCTGTGAAGGCAACGACTTCCAGATCAATGATATTTTAGGAAAGTCTTTGGGGTCAGGATGCTTGGCAAAATCCCGTTCATAGGCCCCAAGAATATTGGCCAGCACTTGTTGCACCAATTCTACATCCCGTTCTTCAGTCCAGGAACGAACAGATTCCGGCATCCCACCCGTCACAAAGTACATCTTCAGCTTTTCATAAAGAGGATTAAAAAAAGCATCAGGAATCGGTTCAATTCTATCTAAGTTGTCAAGGTAAGAGACAAAATTTCCGTCACCGTTGGCCAGCAAAAATTCCGTAAAGGTCATCGGCCCGATTTCTAAAAAATCCACCTTGCCGACCGGAAAAGAGGCAGGCTTGGACAAGGCGATGCCCAGAAGGGAACCGGCACAGGCCACATGATAGTGAGGGGTGTTTTCGCAGAAATATTTAAGGGTATTTAAAGCATTGGGACACTCCTGGATCTCATCAAATACTATGAGGGTAGTCCCAGGCTCTTTGGGATTAATGATCTGCCCGCTCGCCATCATCAAGTTTTGTAAAATGCGTTCCACGTCTTTGGTGTTTTCAAAGAACTGCTTATATTCCGGATGCTCATCAAAGTTAAAATAGGCTAAGTTGTTATAATAGCGTCTGGCAAATTCTTTGAGCAGCCAGGTCTTGCCCACCTGCCGTACGCCTTTCAAAATGAGTGGTTTGCGATGTTTGGAGTTTTTCCAACGCAGTAAATCCTGCATGATGATCCTTTCCACAAGGCTGCCTCCCACACTTTTATAAGAATTTTACGTTTTAAAATCACATTTATATAAATTATTATAACCATTAGCCTGGTTTTAAGTCAATGTACCACTGCCTGCTTATAATTTTATGACCGTGCAAAAAGAGCGGGCCAAAGCCCGCTCTCTTACTGCAATCCAGGATGAATCTTATTCGTATTTGTAACTTGCCAAGCGCTTATAAGAATCCAAGCGGACCTTCGCATATTTCTCGGCACCTTCAAAGAGCTCTTCGGCAGATTCCGGGAAGGTGTTGATCAAGGAGGTGTACCGAACTTCGCCCATGAGGAAGTCACGGAAGGAAGCTGTGGGCTCTTTGGAATCCAGGGTGAAAGGATTCTTGCCTTGATCTTCGAGATCGGGGTTGAAGCGATAGAGATGCCAGTAACCGGCTTCAACCGCTTTTTTCGCTTCGGTAACGCTCTTGGACATACCGGACTTCAGGCCATGGTTGATGCAAGGAGCATAAGCAATGATGATGGAAGGTCCTTTGTAAGCTTCGGCCTCTTTCATCGCCTTGATGGTTTGAGCCATATTAGCACCAAGGGCTACTTGGGCCACATAGATATAGCCATAGCTCATGGCCATCATACCCAGGTCTTTCTTGCGGATCTTCTTACCGGCAGCTGCGAATTTCGCCACAGCAGCGCGGGGGGTAGCCTTGGAAGATTGACCGCCAGTATTGGAGTAAACTTCGGTGTCCATAACCAGAATATTGACGTCGTCACCGGAAGCCAGGACATGGTCTAAACCGCCGTAACCGATATCATAAGCCCAGCCGTCACCGCCGACGATCCATTGGGATTTCTTGACAAGATGATCTTTTCTGCCTTTAATATCAGCGATCAAAGCGCTGTCGCCTTCGTAAACATCCAGAGCGGCACGAACCTTAGCGGCAGCAGCTTTGGAAGCATCGGCATCATCCATGCCGGCGATCCACTCTTGGAACGCTTCCTTCATGTCGGCGCTGATTTCGGTTGCGCAAGCTTCTTCCATCAACAGAGCCAGTTTTTCCCGCTGTTGACGCACGCCAAGATACATACCGTAACCGAACTCGGCATTGTCTTCAAAGAGGGAGTTCGCCCAGGTAGGACCTTGTCCCTTGGCATTGACAGTATAAGGTACGGAAGGAGCACTGCCGCCCCAGATGGAGCTGCATCCGGTGGCGTTGGCAATCATCATGCGATCGCCGTAAAGCTGGGTGAGGAGCTTAACATAAGCTGTTTCTCCGCAGCCCGGGCAAGCGCCGTTGAACTCGAGGAGAGGTTGGGCAAATTGGCTGCCTTTAACGGTGGTGATATCAAAACGCTCAGCTTTGTTGGTCACAGTCAAAGCATATTCCCAATTACCGGCTTGGGCGGCAGTTTGTTCAGCCGCATCCTTCATGACCAAAGCCTTGCCTTTAGCCGGGCATACTTCAGCGCAGTTGCCGCAGCCTGTGCAATCCAGCGGGCTCACTTGAACACGAAGCTGGAGGCCGTCGGCTTCCTTGCCAAGAGCTTTCTTGGTCACGAAGCCTTCGGGAGCATTGGCCACTTCTTCTTCATTCAGCAAGAAGGGACGGATAGCCGCATGAGGACATACATAAGAGCATTGGTTACATTGGATACACTTTTCAACATCCCATTCAGGCACGATTACAGCAATACCACGCTTCTCATAAGCAGTGGTGCCTACGGGAACCGTTCCGTCTTCACGGCCTACAAAAGCACTGACAGGAAGGCTGTCCCCTTCTTGGGCGTTCATAACATTTTGGATTTTGGCCACATACTCGGGAAGATCTGCGGCAGCAGCTGCTTCAGCTTGGGCGGGAGCAGCGTCGGCCCAGGAGGCGGGAACCTCAACCTTGACCAGGGAATCCGCACCGCGATCAATAGCGGCATTGTTCATATCAACGATGTTCTGTCCCTTTTTCCCATAAGTTTTGACCACGGATTCCTTCAGATAGCCGAGGGCTTCTTCCACAGGAATAACATTGGCGAGCTTAAAGAAAGCGGATTGCATAACCATATTGATACGGGAGCCTAAACCGATCTCCCGGGCGATGGAGACTGCATCAATAATGTAGAGTTTAATATCATTCTTGGCGATGAATTGTTTCATGGAAGCAGGAAGCTTGTCTGCCAATTCTTCAGGCTGCCATTGGCAATTCAGGACGAAGGTGCCGCCTTTCTTCAGACCTTTGGTCAGATCATATTGACCGACATAGGCTTGGTTATGGCAGGCAACATAGTTGGCATCGGATACATAGTAAGGGGATTTGATGGGTTTTTTACCAAAACGAACGTGGGAAATGGTGATACCACCGGATTTCTTGGAATCGTATTGGAAATAAGCCTGAGCGTACATAGTGGTGTGGTCACCAATAATTTTAATCGCTTGCTTGTTGGCGCCAACGGTACCGTCAGAGCCTAATCCCCAGAATTTACAAGCAATAGTGCCTTCAGGAGCGGTGCTGACAACTTCATCTTCCGGTAAAGATTTGAAGGTAACATCGTCCACGATACCGATGGTGAAGTCATTCTTTGGCTCAGCTTGGGCAAGATTCTTGTAAACAGCCAGTACTTGGGAAGGAGTTGTATCTTTGGAACCTAAACCATAACGTCCGCCCACGATCACAGGCTTGATTTCATGATTGAAGAAGGAATCCTTCACATCGAGATAGAGAGGTTCGCCAGTGGAACCAGGCTCTTTGGTCCGGTCAAGAACGGCGATGGCCTTAACGGTCTTAGGCAGAACCTTGAACAGATATTTAGTAGAGAAAGGACGGAAGAGGTGAACCTTAACCACGCCCACTTTTTCACCTTTTGCTACTAAATAATCCACAGTTTCTTCAATGGTATCACAAACAGAACCCATGGCGATGATCACACGCTCAGCATCTTCAGCACCATAGTATTGGAATGGCTGGTATTCACGGCCGGTGATCTTAGCGTATTCGTCCATATAATGGGCCACAATATCAGGAACAGCATCATAATAGCGGTTGGATACTTCACGGCCTTGGAAATAGACATCGGGGTTTTGGGCAGTACCGCGCAGAACAGGGCGCTCAGGATTCAAGGCATTGTCCCGGAAAGCCTGGAGAGCGTCACGGTCTAAGAGTTTTGCCACATCATCATAATCGGTTACTTCGATTTTTTGAATTTCATGGGATGTACGAAACCCATCGAAGAAATGAACGAAAGGAACTTTGGCTTTGATGGTGGCTAAATGAGCAATAAAGCCCAGGTCTAAAGCTTCTTGAACATTATGTGAAGACAATTGAGCAAAACCGGTAGCTCTTACGGACATAACATCCTGGTGATCACCGAAAATGGACAGCGCATGGGTAGCCAAAGCCCGGGCACTGACGTGGAAGACGCTGGGCAGAAGTTCGCCGGCGATTTTATACATATTCGGAATCATTAAGAGCAGACCTTGCGAAGCTGTATAGGTGGTGGTAAGAGCACCAGCCTGAAGGGACCCGTGAACTGCACCGGCAGCTCCTGCTTCAGATTGCATCTCAACAACTTTGACAGGTTGACCGAAGATATTTTTCTTGTTATGGGCAGCCCATTCATCTACCAATTCAGCCATCGTTGAAGAGGGAGTGATCGGGAAGATGGTTGCTACTTCTGTAAACGCATACGACGCCAGAGCAGCAGCTTCGTTACCATCCATTGTCTTCATTTTTGCCATTTGGTACATCCTCCTAAAAGAAAATTTAATAAAAGGGTTAAAAAAGAGATTCTTTTTTAAGGAAGTTCTTTTTCCACCCAAACCTTGCTTATGTAAAGCAATGAATAAAGATGAGAAAAAAGGGGTTAATGATAATCTTTCGGAAATCAAATGATTAAATTTTCGCAAAAATTCTATAAAAACGAGTTGAGGGAACTATTTCGGTAGTTAGACCGAAACGTCCCCTGCAGTCAGTATCAGTATACTCTCGGCTGGATAAATCCGTCAAGACGTAAAATGGAGCTAGATGAATAATTATGTAAAAAAACCGCCATAAACGAAAAAAATCACATTTAAAAACCCTAATTCTCCCCTAAAACCCTTTGAACTTTTCAAGGTTAAATGCCCAGGACCTGCAGGCCCACCAAAGCCACGACTCCCGGAAAACCTAAAAGACCTACCAAAGTTATGGTAAATACGTTAATAGGAATACCAAATCCGACAACACTTAATATCAAGTCGAAGAACCACAGGCCCACGATTCCTCCCAGGATGTGAATCCCCGCCTTTAAAAAGGTGTTGGGTTGACCTAAGCTGCTCTTAACCACCAAGCCGATCAATAGAACGAATAAGGCCAAAAAAATTAAGGTCATGATAAGCCCTCCTTTACCACTACTAGTCCAAATTATGCAGAAAGTGGACAAAGAAGAACATTATTGACCTTAATTTTTTGAGATCACCCTTAGATCTGGCGACGGCCTTCTAAAGCACGGGCGATGGTAATTTCATCGGCATACTCCAGATCACCGCCCACCGGTAAACCATGGGCAATCCGTGTTACCTTGATTCCCAAAGGCTTAAGCAGCCTGGATAAATACAGTGCCGTAGCTTCTCCCTCTACCGTGGGGTTCATAGCCATGACGACTTCCTGGACTCCTTCTAAACGCCCTAAAAGCTTGGAAATCGTCAGCTGCTCCGGCCCGACTCCTTCCAAAGGAGATATGACGCCATGCAGGACATGATAAAGCCCTTTAAATTCTCTTGTTTTCTCTAAAGAAACCACATCCCGGGGCTGCTCCACAATGCAGAGCAGGGTACGCTCCCTTTTCTCCCCGGTACAGATGGGGCAGGGATCATGATCCGTATAATTACAGCATAGGGAACACTGCCTGATTTCCCGCTGAGCTCTGATCATGGCTTCCGCTAGGTTTTCGGCCACCTGGGGTTGCTGCAGCAGGTAAAAAGCCAAACGACCCGCCGTTTTCGGTCCGATCCCAGGCAAGCGGGATAAACCTGTAATCAAATCGGCCAGGGGTTCAGGATAATTCAAAAAATCCATACTTCCTCGCTTAGAAGAGACCGGGAATTTTTAAACCATTGGTTAATTTGCCCATTTCTGAGGATACAAGCTCTTCTACTTTGCGCAAGCCTTCGTTGACTGCGGCTTTGACCAGATCCTCCAGCATTTCCACATCATCGGGATCCACAGCCTCTGGTTTAATTTTTAACTCCACCAGTTCATTTTTACCATTGACCACGACCTGAACGGCCCCCCCGCCCACTGATGCCTCAACTGTGCGGGTCTTCAGCTCCTCTTGGGCCTTCGCCATTTCTTCCTGGAGTTTCTGAGCTTGCTTGAGCATATTGCCCATATTTCCCATACCGCCGCCTTTAAATGCCATTTCAAATACACTCCTTACACTATTATTCTTCAACAATCAATAAGTCCGCCCCAAATAAATCGGCCGCTTTTTTGATCATCGGATTTTCCTTGGTTTTTTCAACATGTTCTGAATCCTTAGGGTCTTTTCCATATTCATTTTCCAGGAGACTTTGCAACCGATAGGCTTTGCCCAGGCTACTTTGGAGAACCTCTTCGATGGTTTCCCGGTTTTCCTTCTGATTGACCTTATCCCGGTGGAAAGACAGACCTTCCTTAAATACGATAACCAGACTATCCCCATCCAATTCAACAGGCTTGCCTTCCATCAAAAAAGCATGGGTGGATTTTTTGCGTTTTCTTACTTGCTCTAAAATATCTCCCCAGCGGCCTTGAACCTGTTCAATGGACAGAGCAGCGGTTTCTCCCCCTTGGGAGATTGCCGGTTTATCCTGGAGGGGGGGTAATTCAGGTTTTTTGTGACCCGGCGGCTCTGAGCTTCTCTCATTGACCTTTTTGGGGAGTTCCCCTTTGCTTTCCTGGCGGCTCTTCCCTGTAGAAAGGTTCTTGATCTCCTCCTCTAATTCCTGCAAGCGTTCCAGAACTTGGGGAGATTCCTTGCTATAGCCGGGCTGAGAGTCATAAATCACCTGAACTAAGAGAAGTTCCGCCGCTAAACGGGCATTGGCGGCATATTTTAATTGACTTTCCCCCTGCAGCAGAATCCCTATCCATTGCAAGAGGGTTTTGAGCCCCAGCTTTTGGCATTGGTAAGCCAAATGCTCTCTAAGGTGAGGCGCAACCTGAGGAAAGGCTTGAGTCGAAGCATAAAGCAAGGCCTGCCGCATATAATCCAGCAGCTCGCGAATGATCTGTCTGGGATCCATCCCCTGATTGATGCCTTCCCCTAAACACCCCAAGGCCTTGGCATAGTCACCGGTCAGGAGGTGATCCACAAGCTGGGCGCTGAACTCTTCCCCAACCATGCCCAGGACCTGATAGACCTGTTCTACACCCAGTTTCCCATCCAGCAGGAGACACTGATCCAGAATACTCAGGGCATCTCTCAGCCCTCCCTCCGATTTTTGGGCAATAATCTGGAGGGCTTCCGGCTCCACATCCCGGCCGATGGTTTGGCACACCTTATCTAAATGGCTATGAATCTGTTCCAAAGGAATCCGGTGAAATTCAAAGCGTTGCACCCGGGAAAGAATGGTTAAGGGGATTTTATGTACCTCCGTGGTAGCCAGAATAAATACCACCCGCTCAGGAGGTTCCTCCAGGGTTTTGAGAAGGGCGTTGAAAGCTTCGGTGGTTAACATATGAACTTCATCAATAATGTAAACCTTATATTTGCTTTCCCCGGCACTTAGGCGAACCTTATCCCGCAAATCACGGATTTCATCGATACCCCGGTTGGAGGCGGCGTCGATCTCAAAGACCTCCATAGCGCTTCCTTGATCGATGCTCAGACAAAAAGCACATTGATTGCAGGGTTCAACACCCTCCCGGTGCTCACAATTTAATGCCTTGGCCAGGACCTTTGCCGTAGTGGTCTTACCTGTTCCCCTCGGTCCGCTGAAAAGGTAGGCGTGAGCTACTTTGCTCTGCATAAGGGCATTTGTCAATGTCTTGGTGACATGGTCCTGCCCTACCATATCTTTAAAATTTTTCGGTCTCCATTCGCGGTATAAAGCCAAATAAGCCATTGGGCTCCCCCTTCCGCTATACTCCCCCGGAAGTAGATTCTGTGGTCCAGTCCAAGCTGCATGAATGTTGATAGTGGAAAAAAAGATGGTCTTAGACCACCTTTATATGATAAATATTTAAGGCCGTGCACCTTTACTCGAACAGACGCTTCCGGACGAATCCGGGATTCACTGCTCAGCCTAGGCGACCTTGCGGCACACAGAGTTTGCTCCTTAGTGCTGCTTCCGTCAGGACCTGACACGGTTCGAAGTGCTCTGTTGCGCAAGACCCAGACCTCATCACAATTAGCCCCGGCCGCTCCACAAACGCTGCCCTTATGCAGGAATTCCACCTCGCTAAAGCGGGTTGCGAGTACAAGGATCCGCTACCTCCCCGTCTAGCACGGCCAAATCAATTATAACAAAATAAAAAGCCAAAGTCGAATGCGAACGGATCCAACTTGGCTGAATTGCATTTTATGGCGGAGAGAGAGGGATTTGAACCCTCGACACAGTTGCCCATGTACTCGCTTTCCAGGCGAGCGCCTTCGACCACTCAGCCACCTCTCCGTGTTCGTCTTGCCAAAAAGACTATGAAATTTGGTGACGAAGCTTATTATAAGCTAACATTCAGGACATGTCAATAAAAGACGAATAAAATCACCAAAAAGACAGCTGTGTGTATTTATTCAAACGCTGATATTGATTCAAAAGGTAATCCAGCTCTTGGCTTAACTCGACAACTCTTGCATCAACTAAGCTGCGTGTCGTTGCATATCGATATAATTTTTTGCGAAGCACCTCGATCTTCTTTAATAACCTCTTTTCCACATTAATTCCCCCCGAAATTCCTTTCAAGAAGATTTTAATCGATTCACAGGCAAATAACAACGAATTTTAATCCATAATAAGGAAAACAAATGTCGAAAAATTAGAGATCAATAAGGATAGATATAACCTTCCACAGCCTCTGCCGGTGTAATTTTCGTTACCCTAATCTGGGGTTCATCAGATAGCACACCGTCATACTCATGCTGTCCCAGCGTAAGGGTTCCTTCAACCGTCACCCACGACTCTGCCTGGAGCTGGTCAGCCTGATCATATTTACAGAGTATCCCGGCAGGTGCCAAATCCCCAACACAGCAAGACATCATCAAGCGGGCCGGCACAAATTCATCTTCCTTAAGAAATTCAGGATCATTGAAAACAAATCCCGTCATAACCACTGTATACCCTTGATATTTCTCTATATTGGTATACATTTCCGTAAGCCACATGCTGAAATCTTCATGGGCCACTGTGATTCTTTTATTCCCCATATCCAAGCCGGGCAGCTCCGAGACATAGGCACCGGCCGGCAATCCGGCAAGGGGTTCCTGAATAATTTCAGCCTGTACCTTATCTTCCGGAGATGAAGCATCCTCTATAGTAATAGAAAGGTCGTTCTGCATGCTCAAAGCGCTTTGGCCGGAACGGTTGGAAAAAGCGCTGCCGCCGATATAATTGCCGGAAAGATTGGACGCGCTGACAGGGGCATGGGGAAGCAACAGCAATACGATGGGGATCACCAACACAAAGCAGTGGGCGGAGCGCAGTTTATGCTGGGGGCGAAACAATCTGCCCAAAGCGGTCAAGGCCCATACACCCATGACGATGGACGTAAAATAGAGATAGGGCTTCAACCGGGGTGTGACATAAGTAAGATATTTTTCACTGCTCACCAAATAAAAGATCAATCCCCCAAAAACACAATAGCATAAGAACTCCAGAAAGATCTGAGGATTAAATGCTTTGGCCGGCATGTTACATCCCTCCCCAATTAAAAAACAGAAAGACCAAAACAAAACATATACTCAAGGACGTCAGCAATAATCTAACGATGAAAGCTTTAGAAAATCCCGAAGAGAGCATCAGGACATTTTTGATATCCATCATCGGCCCAAAGACCAGAAAGCCCATAATTGCGCCCATGGGGAACTGATTGGCAAGACTGCGGGCGATAATCGCGTCGGAGGAGGAGCACAGGGAAAGCACAAAGGCCATCACCATCATAATTAAGATGGAGACCGCCAAACCCGCCCCATCCTGGGCCTTGGTAAACAGGCCGGTTCCCATGACCTGAAACAGGGCGGCGATAAAGCTGCCCATCACTAAATATTTGCCGACACCGAAGAACTCCGCCTGGGAATGACGGATGAACAGACCGGCTTTTCCCTTGAAGGTTGTGATGGATTCAACATCATCATAACAGCCGCAGCTGCATAAAAGCCTGTCAAAAGCCCCTCCGGCCAATACCGAACCCTTGGGCGGCCAGAAGCCCATGGTCAGCCCGATCAGAACAGCCGCTACAATACCAAAGAAAATCCGCCCGACCACGATTCCCGTATTGCCGCTGAAGGCATAATAGGTGGACACGATCACCACCGGATTGATCACCGGGGTAGCGGTCATAAAGGTGACAGCCACCGGGAGGGGAATCCCCCGGCGCACCAGACTCCGGAAAACGGGAATAGAAGCGCAGTCGCAGACCGGCAGACAGAAGCCCCCCAGAATGGCCACCAGCATGCCCATGCCGATGGATTTGGGAAAGCGGCGCTCAATAAAGCTTTGGGGGATAAAAACCTGGATAGCGGAGGAAAGCAATACCCCGATCAATAAAAAAGGGACCGCTTGCAGGATAATCCCCAAAAATACATTGACAATGGTATTGACCGGGATCTGCGCCCCCTCCAGGACCGGCTTGGCCATGAAGTACAGGGCGCTCATGGCGATAACCATGAGCAAAAAAAGATTGACCGGATGCTCTTTCTTTCCGAAAAGCTGCTTATAGAGCTCCTGATACTCTTTTACCTTATAGAGGGGGACCCCGGGATTGAGCCCGTTGACGAGGCGCCGAATCCGGCGGTAAGTAACCGCCGAATCCACATTGCGCATCACGACGAAATCGCTGTTGGCAATCTGTTCCGGCAAAGAGGCTCCTGTCCTGCCCAACAGATTTTCTATGTTCTCCCCATCGGCAATATGCACCACTTTTTGAATTTGGCAGAGGCCGCGCAGGGAGGGGTGCAAAAGCAATGACTGCAGCTCTGAAAAAGGAACGACACCGTTCCACTCAATCCAAATCTCATCGAAGGGTTGCTCCTCTATGCTGCTGCAGATTCGTTCGACGATTTGCTCGGGCCGCTGCTCCAGAATTTTTTTGGGGACGCTGAGCTTATAGCAATTGAGGTGCCGCCCCTGAAATTCCTCTTCACCAGACTCGAATTGGATGACGAAGGCCCTGACATCCCGCCAGCTATATTTGTTCAACAGGTTATTCAAAAAGGTCGTCTTGCCGGCATCCAGGAAGCCGGTCACTACATAAACCGGTATCGCCATCCCATCACTCCCCGCTAAAAATAGCGCACAGCTCCTGCCGGTTGAGGTTGCGGCCGATGATGCAGAGCATATCGCCCCTGGCGTGGCAGCCGGTGATCCGAATATCCCCGGGGAGATATTGCAGGTTTAAATAGCCTTTGGGGCCGCGGACGATGCCTTTAGCCCGCAGAATCGTTCCTTTGGCACTGTTCTCCATTTTCACGACCTTGGCCTTTAACTCTTCAGTATCAAATACCCGCTTTGTCCGGATAGTGACGGTATCAAAGACATCTTCCGCCCGGCTGTTATGTTCACATCCCTCTTGGTGGCTGCAGTCCGCTGCATGATCATGGCTATGATGAGCATGGTCATGGTCATGGTCATGATGATTGTGGTCATGGCTATGATGGTCGCGATGGTCATGATTATGCTCATCATGACCATGTCGGCATCGGCCTGGAAGCCTGTGCTGCTGACGCTGCGGATTCAGGAGTTCCGCCGTATTGATTTGAGCCCACGGCTTGGTCAGGACTCTTCCCTGAGGGTTCAGCTTTTTGACTATTTTTTCCCCATCCCCTAGTTTAGCGGGGAAACTTTCTGAGCGGCTGAACACAACCACATCGGCGTTGCGAATCTGATCTTCGAAAAATTCGCCAAAGTTGTCAAGATGCATTTGGCAGCGTTTCACATCCACCACCGTAATTTTGCCCTTCACCTTGGCGTGGAGCACAATACGCGGATCGGAACAAGCTTTCATAACATCGGAAAGCTTGCCCACACCGGAAGGCTCAATGATAATTTTATCAGGGTGAAAACGGAGCAAAAGATCCTTAAGGGCTTTCACGAAATCGCCGGAAAGACTGCAGCAAATGCACCCGGCACTGATTTCTTTGACTTCCACACCGCCTGATTTAAGCAAGGCCGCATCGACGCTGATCTCACCGAAATCATTTTCGATCAGAACCACCTTTTCCCCCTGGAAAGCCTCTTTAAGCATTTTTTGGATTAAGGTGGTTTTGCCTACTCCCAGAAACCCGGAAATAATATAGATTTCTGTCCCCATCGATACCCTCCTCTTCTTTTTTCTATCTATAAACTATATGCCTGTACACAGGAAATAAGCCTGGAATCAGGTGAGAAGCTGCATTATTATTTAACAGAGCATTCCCGGCAGTAGCCATACACTTCTAAATTATGGCCCAGGACCCGGAAATCATCGTCCTCGATTTTCGGGATAAATTTCTCCATGGGGCAATTATTCATTGTGACAATTTTATGGCAGCCCAAACAGATGGCGTAATGCTTGTGCTGAAAACGGTTCAGTTCATAAAGAGCCATCTCATTGTTCAGCACCGCAAGTTTAACAACCACGCCTTTCTTGACAAAAAGCTCCAGTATCCGATAAATAGTGGACAGCCAGGGGGATTCCCCTTCTTTTTCGATCTCGGAACAGATTTCCACAGCACTGAGAGGCTTTGGGGCATGCTCAAGGACAGAAAGTACACTCTCCCGCGGTTTTGTTCTTTTGACGCCGGCAGGCCAGTTATTGTTTACTTCTTTCATGATCGTCACCTCTTTCAATAACTGCATTAATTTTTTCAATAACTGCATTAATTATAGAATATACCGACTACATTTTAAACACAGTTCGTCTAAGCATGGAAATTATTTGCTTGATAAGCAGCATCACCACCAGGCAGAGGACGCCGAGCAGGACGATAGTGCCTCCGGGTTTCAGCTTCAGGTAATAGGATAGAAACAAGCCGGTCACTGTAAAAACAACCGCAAAGATGACCCCATAAATAACCGTCTGCCGATAGCTTTTGCCAACCTGCATGGCGCAAGCCACCGGAACAACCATCATTGAGGAAACGATCAGTGCTCCCACCGTGCGGGCGGCAACGGATACCGTTACCGCCGTCAGTATGGTAAAGATAAAATTGATCACACCCACCGGGACGCCTGACAGCCGTGCCGCCCTTTCATCCAAGGCAATATAGAATAACTCTTTGTACAAAAGGATGAAAGCAAGCATAACGATACAACTGATGCCTGCTACCAGGATCATTTCAAAATCACTGATCGAGACGATGCTTCCGAACAAAAAACTGTTAAAATTAGCCGCATTTTTGACATGACCGGATAGCACCCCCGCCAAACCGATGCCTGCCGACATCACAATCGCGATGGACATCTCGGAGAATTTGGGGATTTTTTTACGGATAAACTCAATGCCCAAAGCCGCGGCGATGCAGGCTGTAACCGCGCCCAGGATGGGGTTGATTCCCATAATCAGGCCGGCCGCCACACCGGCCAGGGATGTATGGGACAAGGCATCGCCGATCATGGAAAGGCGCTTCAGGACCACGATGATGCCAATACAGGGAATAATCACGGCCAGCAGAATTCCCACGATAAAAGCCCGGCGCATAAAATCATATTCCAGAATGGCAATCACACTCATCGTTTCCTTTTCCCTCCTTCGCCAATTCCTGCCCGGGGTGCTTGTGCTTGTGTTCCACAAGGGAGCCTTCTTCCAGACAGAGAATCCTTGACACATACTTGGCCGCCCGGCTGATATCATGAGTGACCATCACAATGGTCAGCCCGTTCTCCTGATTAAGCCTCGCCAGCAGCTCATAGAGGGATTGTACGGTTTGGGCATCCACTCCGGTGGTAGGCTCATCAAGAATCATGATTTCCGGATCGCCGGCCAATACCCTGGCCAGCATAATCCTCTGCTGCTGCCCCCCTGAAAGCTCACCGATCATGCGCTTGGCGTATCCCTCCATACCCACCAGCTCAAGGGCCCGCTGTACTTTATCACGGTGCTCTTTCCCGGGGAAGCGGAGCAGCCCGATCTGTGAAAAAAGATTAGCCCTGACAATTTCCTCCGCGGTAGCAGGGAAATTGGCGTTGGAGTGCTGCCCGGCCTGGGGCACATAACCGATTTTCGGCCAATTTCTAAACCGGCGGCTATCCTGACCGAACAGCCGGACAGAGCCTGCATTGGGCACAAGCTCTCCCAGGATAAGCCTTAGCAGGGTGCTTTTGCCGGCACCGTTGGCACCGATAATCGCGGCAAAATCTCCCTTATAAACAGAGAAGCCGATTTTTGAAAAAACCGGCTCATTTCCATAACTGAAACCTAAGTCATCTACTTCTATTATGTTAGACATGCACAACTCCTTATTGCAATGCCGCTTTCAACGCCTCCAAATTCTGACGCATCACGGCCAGATAATCATCTCCCGCCGCCTGCTGCTCATCACTAAGCCCTTCAATGGGACTGAGCACTGCCGTTTTAGCTCCGGTAGCCTTGGCAATGGTCTCGGCGACTTTCGGACTTACCAGCTCTTCAAAGAAAATAACCTTGACCTCATGTTCTTTGGCGAATTCGATCACCTCAGCCATCCTGGCCGGATCCGGTTCGGAATCAGGAGCCAGCCCTTCGATGCCAATCTGATTGAGTCCGTAAGCCCCGCACAGATAGCCAAAGGCTTCATGGGAGACAATAATATCCTTTTTGGGCAGCGGGGCAAGAGTATCCTTAAATTCTTTGTCCAGCCCATCCAAATCAGCTGCGTACTTCACATAGTTGGTTTCATAATAATCCTTGTTATCCGGGTCGGCTTGAACAAAAGCATCTTTAATCGTCTCCATCTGCTTTTTGGCATTCAAGGGACTGAGCCAGGTATGGGGGTCATATTCCGCCCCTTCGTGCCCATGCTCTTCCTCTTCCTCATGTTCTTTTCCTTCGTCTTCATGCTCATCTTCATGATCGTGTTCATGGTGCCCTTCCCTGAGGGTAATATCTTTGGAAGCTTCCACAGCAATCAGGGCCTTATTCTGGAGGGATTCCAGAACATCCTCCACCCAATGCTCCATACCGGCTCCGTTATAGACAAAGACATCCGCCTTTTCCAGCCCCGTAATATCGGCGGCAGAAGGCTCCCAATCATGGGGCTCCATTCCGGCCGGGACCATATTCACTGGGGTAATCTTATCTCCGCCGATCTTGGCTGCAAAATCATACATTGGATAAAAACTGGTATAAACGGAAAGCTTTTCACTTTGACTTTGCTTATCATTCGTATTTGGAGAAGAGGAATTCTGTGTCTGGCTGCACCCCGCCATCAGGAACAGAACCAAGCCTCCAACTAGGATTTTACTCCAAAGCTTTTTCATTTTCAATAAACCCTCCTTGAACTTTTTGTGATTTTTTAAATGCATATAATTCGCATTCGCATTTTATTATAATTTGGAAAACTTTGGTTGTCAATAAATTTATTCATGCCCTCTCCTGAATTTTCTCAACGAATATTTCATGCTATAGTTAGGAATATAGCATGTAGAGGAGGGGTAAACATGCCGGAAAACTCAACCATTCTTGTGGTGGACGACGATCCTGAAATACGGGAAATCATTCATATCTTATTGCAAAGGGAAGGTTTCGCGGTACAAGTTGCCGCCGACGCAGACACCGCCTTGGCAACGCTCACCCCTGGGGTGGATTTGGCGATTCTGGATATTATGATGCCGGGAAAATCCGGATTTGAGCTGTGTTCGGAAATCCGCAAAACCACAACCATCCCCATTTTATTCCTGACCGCCAAAAACCAGGATGCGGATAAAGCAGAGGGATTTTCCTGCGGCGGCGACGATTACCTTGTCAAACCTTTTTCCTCAATCGAACTGATTTCCAGGGTAAAAGCCCTGCTGCGCCGCTATCTGATCTACCAAAAGCAAGAGCCTGCTTCTAAAAAAGAAGTCAGGCTCGGGGATCTCTATATCGATTTAGATACGGGAACCGTTGCCCGTTCGGGAGAAAAAATTGCCCTGACCAGTATGGAATATCAGGTGTTCCGGCTCTTATTGCTCAATCGCCGCAAGGTTTTTTCCGCTAAGGAAATTTACGAACACATCTGGCAGGAGCCCTTTCTTCCTCTTTCCAATAACACGATCATGGTCCATATTAAAAATCTAAGAAGAAAATTAGAGAAGGATGTAGGGCGTCCCCAGTATATTCGTACTGTTTGGGGAAAGGGGTATTATATTGAATAGAGCAAAACGTGAATATAAGCTGTCCCAAACCTTGATGATCACAGCTGTTTTGGCATGCCTTGCTTCCGCTTTGCTTTTTCTCGGTCTGCAATACCTATCCCGCGGCATCATCTATGATTATTGTAAAAAGCCGGAAGTAATTTCTGCTCACATCGAGAAAAAAATAACCAGCCTGCGGCAGTATATTAAAGACAATCAGATCTCTTTGTCGGACCTGTCCGAATTGGATAACTGGATGCGGGGCAAGGAATTAACGGAGATTGTGATTTATCACGACAATACGTTGATCTATAGTTCACATACCCTGTCACCGAGCTTTTCCTTTCCCAGCCAACCCAAATTTCCCGACTTTTATCTATGGCATAATAAATATATATTGACTTTCCAGGAGGGAACCGCTGAAGTTTTTATCAAGGATTTTTTTGAACACCGTTATATAGACTATATTACTTATTTTAATTTGCTGGTGTTCTTCCTCTGTTTTATTACCATCATGGTCTTTTTCATCCATAAAAAGGTATCCTATATCAATACCTTGGAAAAGGAAATAAGGATTTTAGAAGGGGGCGATCTCCATTACTCAATTACCATCAAGGGCAACGATGAACTGGCCTCTCTGGCCCAGGAAATTGATGAAATGCGCAAAGCCTTCATCGCCCGGGAAGACTACGCTGAACGGGTCAGAGCGGCCACCAATACCTTGATGGCCGGTGTCTCCCATGATCTCCGCACCCCTCTTACGGCATTAATCGGCTATCTGGAGGTGCTGGAAGGTGAAGATATCCCGGCCAAGGAGAGCTCTTTCCTTGGCAAGTGCAAAAATCGGGCCCTGCAAATCAAAGACTTGATTAACCATCTGTTTGACTACTTTTTTATATCCACCAACGATTATAAGGAGATTGACTTAAAGCATTACCCTGCTCAAGAAGTGCTGAGAGAGATGATCCATGAGCATATCTATTTAATGGAACAAAGTGGCTTTATGGTTTCCTCTACTGTTGAGCTGCCTGAGGGGACGATCAAGGTGGACTCAGGCATGATTCAGAGAATATTTGACAATATGCTCTCCAATGTGCAAAGGCATGCTGATCCTGCTCATCCGGTCCGGCTGTATAGCACCATTGACTCCGGCGAGTTGGTTTTAGTTTTTGAAAATCATAGTCAGCATTCTCTGGACCCTACTCCTAAAACAGGCTTGGGGTTAAATAATTGCCAAAAAATTATGCTTCTGCATCAGGGGCGGTTTATGTATAGGCAAAACGATCATGTATTTACAGTTCAGCTTGCTTTCCCGCTTATCTAAGTGCGGCATAAAGAGGATGGCCAATTTCAGGCCATCCTCTTGTCCAAAGATTACTCCCACGTATTCCCCACTTGAATGACCTTGTCACACAGGCGGTTCAGAAGACTGAGCTCATGGCTGACCACAATTACACCAATCTTTCTGCTTTGGCAAATATGGAGAAAACTATGCCAAATTCTGGCCTGGGTAATAGCGTCCAGCATGGTGGTCATTTCATCGGCAATAATATACCGGGTCTGTGGGTTCAAAGCACGCACGATACAAAACCGCTGCAGCTCTCCGCCGGAGAGCTCGATGGGCCAGCGCTTCCGCCAATCCTCCCGGATGCCGAAAGCATCCAGGATATCCTGGGAAGGGGTATAGGTTTCGGTTAAGACATCCTCCATTTTCCAGCGGGGATTGATGGCCTTTTCCGGGTGCTGATAAATTAATTGGACCGGGCGAAAGCTTTTTGGCGCCAAAGGCTTAGAATCCACGCTTACCCTGCCGGTCTGAGGAAGGATATATCCGGCTAAAACTCTGGCCAGGGTCGTTTTACCGCAGCCGCTGTATCCGGATAAACCAAGAACTTGGCCGGGTAACACCTTGATGTTCATGTTCTTAAAAATCCACTGATCCTTTTTATAATAAACCCCCAGGTTCTCTCCCAGCAAAGCCATTATGCTTCCCACCTCAATTCCTGGCAGGCAAAATCATTTTGCGGTAAGGCCCGCCATAATTTTCTGGCATAGTCTGTTTGCAGCTGTTCCCCCGTTCCGGAAAAAGCGGACACCGGGGAGATCTCTATGGTTTGCCCATCCTTAATCACAGCAACCCGATCGGCGATTGCAAGGGCGGACATGATGTCATGGGTGATGAGCATAACCCCGGCTCCTTCCCGGGCAAACTGCTGCAACTGTTTAAGGATTTCTGCCAGGGCTTGGGGATGGATGCCGGGGGTGGGTTCATCAGCTATGACCAGCTTTACCCCCTCTCTGACGCTGGTAGCAAACAGCACCCTGCGCAGCATACCTCCCGATAATTCATGAGGATAAAGCCTTCCGTCGCTTTCTTTTAATCCGTAATGGGCAAACAGCCTGTTCTGCCTTTCTTGTGCTCTTTGTTTAGCCAGGCCAATCTGAACCTGCTTTCCCACCGGCATCAAGGGATCCAGATAATTAACCGACTGAGGGATAAAGGAGATTTCCCGGCCTCTCAGTTCTTCTTTGCGCTTTTTAGTTAATTCCTGCCCACGATACATCATACTGCCGGAGCAGATGGCATTGGTAGGGAGAATTCCCAGGATGGCATGGGCCAGCAAACTTTTCCCTGAGCCGCTGGCCCCCACAACCGCAACGATCTCCCCTTCCTCAATCTCCACATGAAGATTGGCAATAGGCTGGATGACACGTTTTTGAGTTCCTCTAAAGTATTGGGAAAACCCAATGGACAGATTTTCTACCTTCAATAAGGGTTGTGCCGCTTTAAGCATGATTCCTGCCTCCTATTCGTTGGAGCTGGTCGGGTCCAGCAAAATTCTTAGTTGTTCGCCAATATTATCAAAGCTCTTGGCCACTAGAATCAACAGAATTCCCGGGAACAGGATCAGCCACCATTGGCCTGTGGAAAGATGGCTCATGGCTTCAGACAGAATAATCCCCACCGCCGGTGTTTGGGGTGACAGCCCAAAGCCTAAAAAGGTGAGGGCAGCCTCATGGAGGATGACATGAGGAAACATTAAGAATGCTCCAATCATGATTTGCGGAAATACGGAAGGCATGACATGCCTTCTGGCAATATACCAAGGGGACTTACCATAGCTCCGGGATAGTTGGATGTATTCCGCACTTTTGATCTGCAGGACTTCAGCCCGCACCACCCTGGCCAGTGAGGTCCAGTGGGTCATGGCAACACCGATGACAATGCCCCGAATCCCCCCGCCTACGATATAACAGATTAAAATCATGAAGATCAGGTGAGGCATACCGATGAAGAGGTCAATGAGCCAGGAAATCAGTTCATCGACTTTTTTACCGAATAGGGCCGCAGCGGTTCCGAGCAAGGTGGCCACAGTAACACTGATCACCGTAGCAAAAATTCCCACGGCCAGGGACAGCCGCAGCCCTTTCATAGTTCGGGTAAACATATCCCGGCCCAGCCAATCCGTGCCAAACAAATGCTGCAAGCTGGGCATAAGATTCTTGCTGGCATTGTTCACGCGCAGATTATCGTTGCTTAAGATAAAACTGAGAATAAGGATCAAACCGATCAGGCAGGTGGAAAAGCCGATCATCCAAATAATCTTCTTGCGCACATTGCCGGTTTTTCCTGGGTCAAGAAGAACCTCCTCTTTCCTTCCTAATTGCTCTAGCATCTTAGCTCCCCCCTTTTAATGCGCGGATCGACAATGGTATTTAAGATGTCCGCAATAAAATTGCCAATAAAGACAAACAAGGAAGCGATTAAAATAATTCCCAGCAGCAGGGGAAGATCTCCTTTTAAGCCGGCGGTGGTCAGAGTGCTGCCCAGCCCCGGATAGGCAAATACCTGCTCCGCCAGAACGGAACCGCCGAACAATTCACTGAAATAGGCAAACTGAATGGAAATAGCCGGAATAATGGAGTTGCGGAAACCATGGTTTTTGAAAATCTGCCAGGCTGTTTCTCCTCGTGCTCTGGCAAAGGTCACATATTCCGTATTGAGGATATCGATCATTTTTTCCCGGGTGTGCATGGCGATATTGGCAACCCCTAAAAGGCTTAACGTCAAGGCGGGAAGAATGAAATGGCGGAGGCGGTCCGCCAAAGTAACATCGGCATCCGCCAGTCCTATGGGTTTAGTCAGGCCGATCGGAAACATTCCCAGCCAGACTGCAAAAACAAGCAGTAAAATTAAAGCCAGCAAAAAGGTGGGTATGGAAACCAGAATATAACTGTACCATTTAATAAAGCGATCCAGCAGCTTCCCTCTTCTCATGGCGGCCACCGCTCCCAGCAGATAGCCGAAAACACCGGACAAGAGCCATGCTGTTCCCATGAGCGCAAAAGATGTCATGGCTCTGCTTTTAATAATGTCCATAACGGGGACTCTATACAGCTTGGACATACCAAAATCACCCTGCAGCAAGGCCCCTGCCCAGGAAAAATATTGTTCCACAGGGGATTTGTTAACCCCCCAGTATTCCTTCAGCTTTTCCAGCTGTTCCTGTGACATAGAGGTATCACTGATCGCATAGGCATTGACAGGATCAATCGGAGACAAATGGATTAACCAGAAGGTCAGGATGGATAAGCCCAGCATCAGGGTAATCATGCGCAGAAAGCGCCTGAGGATTTTTTGAGACATAACACAGCACCTCCCGTTTATAGAGCGGCCCCATTCAAACAGGTGCGTTCAAAACGCCAATGCTTCGGGCAGGCGTTTCAGACGCACCTGTTCTGATAGAGCGTTCAGCTTGATTGGCTTTAAGGGTTGATCGACCACTCCGTGATATTGCCAAACAGTCCAAATTCATAGCCATGGGAATGCATGAGTTGGTTGCCGATATTCACCTGATCATTGACAAGGTACAGATGGTCGACACGGGCCAGCCAAACGATGGGAGCGTCACCAAGGGGGCTGAAACCGGTTTTCCCATCCCATTGGGCCAGTTTCCAGTATTGATTGGCTTCTTCCTGAGTGCTGGCGTACAAAGCTTTCTTTATATAGTCATCAGAAGTGGGATTGATATAAGAAGGCATGTTATTGTACCCGGTATTGATCACCTGAGATGAATACATAGTATACAATTGATGGGGGTGAAGTCGGCCGCCTCCCCATAGGCAGGCATTGGCCTTGCCCTGGATAAATATTTCATCCCAGGTAGCACCGATGATATTGATCTTAATACCCAGACCAAGGGCCTGATCGGCAACAGCCAGGGCGATGTCACCGCGCAGCTGGTCACTGGAAGGAAAATATAAATCAAATTCGGCCTTCAGCCCATCCTTCTCGACAATGCCATCCTTGTTGGTATCGGCCCACCCGGCATCTGCCAGCAATTGCTTGGCCTCTTCAACCCGGCCATCCTCAATGACCGTTTTTTCATTAAACCAGGGTGTGCCATCCACAATGGAATAGGCAGCCTTTCCGTATCCGTCCATGGTCACATCAATAATTCCCTGACGGCTTAACCCAATGTTCAATGCTTGACGGATGGCCAAATGAGAGGTAATATCATTGCCGACTTTGACCTCGTTGGCGTTGATATACCCGGTTCCGCCGCTGGGCAGGACAGGAAGACTAATTCCTCTGGAATCAACGCTCTCCAGAACGTGTAAGGTCATTCCCGGCAGGGTTTGTCCGGCAAATTTGGGAGGAATGTAACAAATATCAACTTGACCGGCCTTGGCCGCTGCAAAAGCGGCATCTTCCCCCAGCAGCAGGAAGGTGAGTTTCTTGAATTGAGGCTCCTCACCATACCAATAAGGGTTATAGTCCATGATGATTTGTTCGCCGTCATTATACTGGGTTACCTGATAGGGTCCGGAGCCAATGGGGTTTTTGGAATAATTGTCATCATAAATATGTTTGGGCACAATGCCGATTTCGGAAAGCTGACTGACAAATGTGGAACGCGGCTCTTGCAAAGTAAACACGATGGTATCCTTGCCGCTAATCTCCATTTTATCGACAAAGGAAAGGTCAAAGGCGATGCCGTCTTCTTTCAGCATTTCATAGGTAAACAGGACATCCTCTATGGTAACCGGGTCGCCGTTGGAAAATTTGGCATCATTGCGGATTTTGAAGGTCCAGGTATAGCCGTCTTTACTCGTCTCAAAGGATTTGGCCAGATCGCCGACAAAAGTTAAGTCCTTCGTGGCTTTAAGCAGTGAACTGTGGGTTAAGCGGATTTGCCCGATGGCACCCCAGGTCTTTTTGGGATCGAACATCCCATAATCGGCCATTCCCACAGCCAGGACCAGCTCCTCCTTCTTCCCTTCCTCCGGCGCCTTTGAAGTCGTCGGGGAAGGACTGCACCCAGGCAGGCCAACCAAAAGAACGACAACCAGAATCAGCAGGGGAGCGAACCGCTTCCGAAGCAAATGTAACTTGGGCTTGTTCATCTTTTCTACCTCCATAAAAATAGTTAAACTCCCTTACCTGCACCTTTGCTCATGAGCGGGGAAGCTCCTCTTCCTCCCGGCAATTTAGGTATGCTCAAGTAAGTTAGCTGCCTCTAACTATAAAAAAACTCTTGTATAATTTCAATTTCTTTCAGCTAATCTTTAGAATTCTTCAGAATCATTGACCCAAAATCATTGACCCAAAACAAAAAAACCCTTTCCAAACGGAAGGGCTTTCTATCCTGTATTTAATAATAGTGTTCTGAACACGATATCCACCTCCCTAACATCCCGTAGGTTGTTTTGAATCCGGGGCATGAGCAGGTCTCCTGGCTTAAGTTCCTCATTAACTCCCGTCTTCCCGGATATAACTATCCAGTGACCTTATGGTGAGTTAACTCCCTTCTACAGTGGCGGGCACCGCGTCAGCTTTGACTGACTTCCCTTACGGTTTTTCCTCTGAAAAATCGTACTCATCCCCATATGAAATTATAGATAGAATAAGAAATTTCTTGCCCAATTACAATGTATTTCAGCGAATCTTTAGAATTCTTCAGAATTACCTTCTTCAGAATAACTGAATCTGAAACAAAAAAAATGGATACCTCCTTCACAGGGATATCCCTCTTTTCTTGACAGCTTAGCCTGAAAGCAAGGTCTCATAGCTGCGCAGGCTGGTCAGGCGCCCCTGTTCAGTCAGCTTGATCACGCTGTTGTTTAACTCAATACACCCTTCCTTTTGCAAAAGGGCGATCAGATTTTTCGTAAGCTCCCCATCCAGGCGCAAATAACTTTGTATCTCAGCAAGGTTTGCTTCACTTTCCTCGTGGTGATAAAGATGGAGCAAAAGTATCATTTTGGCAAAGCCTATTTTTTGACTGCGGCGTCTGCTCAGCGTGCTCACAAGCCCCCGGCCGGGAGCAAAGATAAAGACCAGCAAGAAAGAAATTCCCGTCATCATGGCCATACAGCCGGCGATGGATACGTCCAGCAGGGCTGCCGCCCGATAGCCTAATAAGCCGTTGATGGCCCCGATCACCCCGCTTAAAATCAACATCCGCTTTAAATCATCGGTAAGCAGATAGGCCGTGACCGGCGGGCCAATCATAAACGCTACCACCAAAATGGAGCCCACCGCCTGAAAAGCCCCCACTGTGGTAAGCGAAACCAGGGTCATCAGACCGTAATGGACCAGGGTCGGCGCAAAACCCAACACAGAGGCCAGCATGGGATCGAAGGTGGCAAGTTTCAGCTCCTTGAAGAAGATGATGATCACCGCCAGGTTAATAAGCAAAAGAATCCCTGTGGTATGAATGGCTTTCGCGCCCAGATCCACTCCCCCCACGATCATGCGGTCAAAGGGAGCAAAGGCCAGCTCTCCCAGCAGTACCGAGTCAGTGTCCAAATGCACCGAACCCGCATAGCGCGTAATCAAGATAATGGCTATGGAAAAGAGGAAGGGGAACACAATACCGATGGCTGCATCTTCCGCCAAAAGCCGCGTACGCCCCAGCATTTCCGTCAGCCACACGGTGACGACCCCCATTAATGCGGCACCGGCGATCAGAAAGGAGGAAGAAAGATCATGAGTGACAAAGAAGGCCAGCACAATGCCCAGCAGAATCGTATGGGTGATGGAATCCGACATCATGGCCATTTTCCGCAGCACCAGAAAGACACCGGGCAGGGCGCAGGCCACCGCCACAATGACGGCAATCAGTTGTATTTCAAATTGTGGGGACATCAGGCCCACTCCCTTCCAGTTTCAGCATCAGCTTATTCTTCCTGTGCCGGTACACCCTGTGCAGAATACCTCTTCCCGGGGCAAACAGAACACTGAGCACAACGAGGAGGCTGGCGCACACCACAATGGCCGGTCCTGTGGGCAACTTAGGCACCGCAGAGCTGGCGGCGGTTCCCACCACACCGGACAGGGCACCGAAAGCGGCGGCAAGCGAAACCATCACCCCTAACTTATTGGTCCATTGGCGGGCGGCTACTGCCGGACTAATCAACAGTGCACTCATGAGAATGACCCCTACCGTCTGCAGACCGATGATAATGGTCAAGACAATCATAAACGACAGCAGTAAGTTCAGCTTCTTGGGGGAAAAGCCCAGATTATGGGCAAAATCACTGTCAAAAACAAAGAGTTTAAATTCTTTCCAGAACACCAGGACAAGGGTCAGCAAAACCACACCGCAAACGCTCATCAGGATAATATCCCTTTGCAGTAAGGTGGAGGCCTGACCGAAGATGAAGCGCTTGAGCCCTGCCTGGTTGGAATTGGGGATCTTTTGCACATAAGTCAGCAGAACCATCCCCAAGCCGAAGAAGAAGGACATAACCAAGGCCAGAGCACTGTCAAATTTGATGCGGGTGTGCCGGACAATACCCACGATCAGCGCCGTGGCGGTCAGTCCGGAGAGCAAGGCCCCCAGCAGCAGGATTTCTGTATTTTTGCTGCCGAGCAGGATAAAGGCGATGACCACGCCGGGCAGGGCGGAGTGGGAAACTCCGTCTCCCAGAAGGCTCTGCTTCCGCAATACGGCAAAGCTTCCCAATACTCCGCTGATCATACCCAAAAGAGCCGAACCCAAGGACACTGTTTGAAACGTATAGTCATTAAGTAAGGCAAGCCAAGTGTTCATATCACACGACGCTCCTCAAAAGGGCACCGGTACTCCGGTAAGCCATCTTCAGGTTTTCCTCATGAAAAACCTCTTCCACCGGTCCGCTGGCAATCACCCGCAGATTGATTAGGGTCACCCAGTCGAAATAATCGGCCACTGTCTGCAGATCGTGATGGACCACCATCACTGTTTTTCCCTGCTCTTTGAGTTCCTTCAGGAGCAAGACAATGGCTTTTTCCGTTTGGGCATCCACTCCTTTGAAGGGCTCATCCATGAAGTAAATCTCAGCCTCCTGGGCCAGGGCCCGGGCCAGGAACACCCGTTGCTGCTGGCCGCCGGAAAGCTGGCTGATCTGGCGGGAGGCGTATTGCTCCATTCCCACCTTTTTCAGCATTTGAGCGGTCAGCTCATAATCCGCCTTGCGGGGCCGCCTGAACCAGCCCAGCTTACCATAGCAGCCCATCAGGACCACATCCTGCACCGTGGCCGGGAAATCCCAGTCCACACTGCCGCTTTGGGGAACGTAGCCGATGCGGTTTTTCAGGGCATGGCCGTCGCCCTTTCCCCCGCTGAAGCAAATTGCCCCGGTGACGGGCGTCAACAGCCCCAGCATCGCCTTAATCAAGGTTGTTTTGCCTGCCCCATTGGGCCCGACCACCGCCATCAAAGTTCCCTTGGGTACCTTGAGATTAACATCCCATAAAACTGGTTTGGCATCATAGGCCACGGTGAGGGTTTCCACCTCTACCGCATGCTCCATCCCCTTCATATCCACATCTATCCCTCCTATGCTTTTAAAGCATCCACAATCGTGTCGATGTTGGAGCGGAAGGTTTTGATATAGGTCTCGTCGCCGGACCCTTCCCCGCCCAGGGAATCGGAATACAGTTCCCCGCCGATGGCCACGTCAAATCCCTGGGCCTTGACCGCCGCCTGCAGGGCCTGGATGGTTTTGGGCGGCACCGAGGACTCCACAAAAATCGCCTTGATCCGCCGCTCGACGATAAAGCTTGCTAAAGCGCTGACATCACTGGTTCCCGCTTCAGAATCCGTGCTGATGCCCTGAAGGCCCCGAACCTCGAAACCATAGGCGTTGCCAAAATACTGAAAAGCGTCATGGGCCGTGATCAGCACCCTCTGATCCTTGGGCAGCTCGGCAGCCCGCTTTTGGATATAGGCATCCAATTCGTCAAGTTCTGCAAGGTACCGCTCCAGATTGGCTATGTATGAGTTTCCATGTTCCGGATCAGCCTGGGCGAAACCTTCTGCTACACCTTGGGCCGCTTGTTTCCAGAGTGTCACATCAAACCAGATATGCGGATCATAGACCCCTCCGTCGTCCTCGGATATTAACAATCCCGTTCTGTCCATACTTTTTTCTATGCATACGGTAAAGATGCCCTGAGCAGATAGGTTTTCAAACAGCTCACTCATTTTCCCCTCAAGGTGCAGCCCGTTATAGACCACAACATCTGCCTTCTGCATCCGCCCCACATCCCCTGCACTGGCCTGATAGAGATGGGGGTCAATTCCCGGCCCCATCAGACCGTTTACACTAACATGCTCTCCACCGATCACACCGGCTAAATCTGCAAGCATAGTCGTCGTGGCCACCACATTCAACAAACCTTCACCGGATTCCTTTTTGCCAGCTGTCTGGGAGCAGCCTGCCGTCAATAGGATCAGACTCAGTACGATCCCCAACATTCTTTTTAACTTTCTACTCATAACGAACCTCCTGCTATGTTTTTCTGGTCTTGGTGTTAGGTAAGGGAAATACCCTTTCTCTTGACTAATCCAATCTATGAATCCTAAGGAGGGAATGTTACGAATAGACTAGAATAAAATTTAAAAAAAGGATTGATAAGCTATGGATAATAAGTCCGGTTCTGAGTATCGTACAGTGCGCGGCTATCAAATAGCTAATTATCAGGAAAACAAGCTGACTCCTGCCATGGAGGATTATATGGAAATGGCTTGCCGGCTTTGTCTGGAAAACGGCTATACACGGATCAATAAACTTGCGGAGCTGCTGAATGTGCGTCCCTCTTCCGCATCAAAAATGATTGCCAAGCTGAGCGAGCTGGGCTATTTGCAATATGATCTTTACGAGAGCATTCTCCTGACCGAGAAAGGAAAGGAAACCGGCACCTATCTTCTCTCTCGTCATGATACGGTAGAGCAATTTCTGAGACTGATCGGCAATATGAATCCTCTGGAGGAAACGGAACTGATCGAACACTCCCTCAATGTCTCTACCGTACTGCAACTCCATACTTTGTTGGACTTCTTCGCCCAAAACGTTGCTGTTCGGGAAAGCTTTGAGACCTTTAAAAAAGCTGCTAAAGAAAACCCGGCTTCGCCGAGCCTTTGATTCATATCCCTAATGAAGTGAAATCGTTGATGCACCAGTGAAAAAATAAACGGACTTTCCCTATGCCGGATGCATAGGAAAAGTCCGTTTATTGGTGTTTTGCTGCAGTTTCTGGCAATTTTTGTGCTATTATACAAATAGAAAGGTACTATGTTAAGGCGGGGTAAAACTTATGGAATTTAAAAGAGTAACCTTAGACAATTTAGCTTCCGAACATATCTGCTGTGCCCTCACCGATCAAAAAGGAGAGTCCTCTGTCGCGTCAAAAAAAGCATGGCTCAGTCAACGCTTAGGCGAGGGATTGGTCTTTGACAAACTGGATGTGCGGGGAAAGGTTTTTATCGAATATATCCCGGCTGAAAAAGCCTGGTGCCCCATTACAGCCGATCATTATCTGTTCATTAACTGTTTCTGGGTTTCCGGGCAATACAAGGGTCAGGGCTATGCCAACTTATTGCTGGAGCGCTGCCTGGCTGATGCCAAAGCAAAAGGGATGCAGGGGCTTGTGGTTTTATCTGCCGAAAAGAAAATGCCCTTTCTCTCCGATCCGAAGTACCTGAAATACAAGGGCTTTCAGATCGCCGATCAAGCGCCTCCTTATTACGAACTGCTTTATCTTCCCTTCAGTCCCCAAGCAAATGTTCCCCAATTCAAAGCTTGTGTAAAGAGCGGTCGTACTGATGAAGAAGGCTGGGTTGTCTATTATACCAATCAATGTCCTCATACGGATAAATATGTCCCAATCCTCGTCGATCATCTCAAGTCAAAAAAACTTGCCATTAAAGCCATCAAAATCCAAACGACGGAGCAAGCCCAAAAGGCTCCTAATCCCTTTACCACCTATGCCCTTTTTTACAACGGCCAGTTCATCACCAACGAAATCCTTACCGCAAAGAGCTTTGATAAGCTTTTAATCAAAACGAACCTATCTCCACCAACTGTTCCGCCGTCACCATCTGAATGGCCTGCTCCGCTGCAGCGGGGATAACCTCGTCTGTGAAGCCGCTCTTGGAGAACTGCTTATAATGCAACACCCGCTATTCTTATATCCCCCGCACCGAGCAGACCGGTGCAATGATGGGTACACCTTGTTCATCATAGGTTATATTGGCGATCACCCCATAGACTTCTTGCAGCATGGCAGCCGTAATGACCTCCCGGGGCTCCCCCGCGCTGTAAAGAGAGCCCTTCCCATCCACCACTACAATATGTTGGGCATATCTGGCTGCAAGATTAATATCGTGCAAGACCACAATCAGATCCACATTTTGCTCCGCCACTACTCTCTGCAGCAGCTGACACAGCTCCAGCTGCTTTTGCAAATCAAGAGAGTTGACCGGCTCATCCAGCAACAGGACTTTAGGGTTTCTGACCAAGGTCTGGGCAATAAAGACCAACTTTTTCTGTCCGCCGCTTAATTCCGAAAAATTGCGGGGGGCCAGGTGTTCTATATTAAGGGACCGAAGGGTATCCATGACAATATCCAAATCTTCATCCGACACCTTATGGCTCAGTTCCGGCAATCTTCCCAGGATGACCATTTCCAAAACCGTCAGGGTCGATAGATCGACGTCCATTTGGGGTAAATAGGACATAAGCTTGATTTTATCTTCTGTACACATAGCGGTAAGGCTTTCCTGACCGTAAAAAATCTCTCCCTCATAATCCAGCAGCCCGAAAATAGCTTTAATCAAGGTGGATTTTCCCGCTCCGTTGGGACCAAGGATAACATTAAAGCCTTTGGCAAATTCGAGACTAAATCCGCTAAATACCTTATGGGAGCCTTTGCTTTTCTTATAACCTTTATAGGAAAAGTTTAAATTACTTACCTTTAACATCACATACTCCTCATTTTTTTACTGAAGATAATGGCAATAAAGAAAGGGATGCCAATGATTGAGGTGACCAGGCCGATGGGCAGGATGACCCCTCTGATAATCAGCTTGCTGATGACGAAAGCCAGACACATGACAAAAGCCCCCAGCAGTCCCGATAAAGGCATAAAAAAGCGTTGATCTTCACCCACCAGCTGGCGGGCAATATGAGGAGCGATCAGACCGACGAAACCTATGGTTCCTACAAAACAGACGGATACGGCGGCCAATAGGGAACTCACAAATATAACCATTCGCCGCACCTTGGCCGTATCCACCCCGATACTCCTGGCTTTGGTATCATCCAAAGTCATAGCGGTCAGCTTCCAGGCATTTTTGAACAAAACCAAGAAGCAGATGACCAGCACCAGGGCAACAATGAAAAACTTGCTCCAGGTGGTTTTCAACAAACTGCCGAAATTCCAGAAGATCAGGCTTTGCAGCTGATTTTCATCGGCAATATACTGCAGAACCATGGTCAGGGAGTTAAAAAGAAAATTCAGCGCCACACCGAAGAGGATAATGGCCGTTTTATTGATTTGCCGCTGACGGGAAAAGATATAAATGGCCACAGCCACCATAAGGGCAAAGATGAAAGCGTTAACCGTTACAGCCAGGGTTTCCGGGACCTTTAAGGATTTCAGAACATTGGCGTTTAAAATCAATCCCATGGCTGCTCCGAAGGAGGCGGCGGCGGAAATTCCCAGGGTATAGGGGCTGGCAATGGGATTGCGGAGGATGGTCTGCAATTCACAGCCGCTGATGCCCAGGGACGCCCCCACCACTACAGCCATAAGAGCCATAGGCAGACGGATATCCTTGATGATCATGGAGTTATGCCCATCCCCTTCCCCCGTGAACAGCACTCTTAAGATATCGTGAATCGCTATGGAAGAGGAACCGATGGAAATATTTAGGATCACCAGGGCTGCCATGCTTACGGATAGACCGATAATCAAAAAGATCCTTCTCCTGATCAGCATATTATATAATTTTCGGTTGGCATTTTCCTCATGCTTAATCTTGATTCACCCCTTAGTCTTTCTTGCATAACCGGCATCCAAAAGGGCCGCGGAGAGCCGGAGCAAAGGCCGGTCTTAAACCCCCTTGTGCCTCCAGCGTTCCGAAGCCCTTGCCGTTTTTATTTCTTTAGGGAAATACGGTCTTCAAGGCCCGTAAACCAGGTGCTGATATCGCTGCCCACCAGCATAAATTGATCGAAAAACTCATCAAGGACCGCTTCCGGATTCAGATCCTTAAATTCTTCAGGGTAGAAGAGCTTGGCCATTTTCAGACAAGGGTAAAAAGCATAAATGGAGCGGCTGGTTGAGTGGGCAAATTCATAGACATTGTTGTTTTTAACCGCCTGCAAATTGCTCCAGCCGGTTCTGTTGATAATATCATACTGAGGAGGTTCTTTCTTTTGCTTAAGACTGTCCAGCCAGCCGTCATTGACTCCGCTGAGAATGATGTAATCAGGATCGGCTTTAATGACATACTCAGGATCAAGGGTATTGCTGCTTCCTCCGGCTGATGCTTTATCTAAAAGAACGGCATCGGCAATATTGTCGCCGCCGGCAATAGCAATCGGCAGACCCCATCCGGAAACGCTGGTTCCCGTGCTCCCGTAGACCTCGGAATATCCTGACTTTTCATAATAGACCTTGGGTTTATTCTGACGCTGAGCAAGATTTTTGGCTGCAAGGAGTTCATACTGCTTATCTATGAACGCTGCTACTTCAGCGGCTTTTTCCCCCTCCTGGAAAATCTTGCCCAGGAGCTTCATGGTCTCCTGAACCGACTTATCCAATGTCTTGCCGGGAACATCGATGAGAACAATGCTGATTCCGGCCGCCGTAAGCTGTTCCTCTATTTCCAAGGCATATTTATGAGCGGCCATAGCTGAATTGACGATGAGGACATCGGGATTCATGGACAAAACCATTTCCAGGTCAAAAGGCGCGTTATGATCGGAAATCTGGCCTAAATGTTGGGTATAGTCCCCGACAATGGGCTTATACAGCTGAGCATATTTTTGGATACCGCCACCGCCGTCCTGTCCGGAAGCAACCAGCATAGCAAAAGCCTCTTCACCTTTCAGCGGTATAATATAGTCGATGACATCCATGGTGCTGATAGCATAGGAGGAAATAGGCAGGTCAAGGGTTACCTCCCGGCCTTTGACATCCTTAATGGTTATGGAACCGGTGGTTTCTTTCTTTACGGGTAGGGCACTCTTATTCAGAGGGGACATGATCGCCCCGCTCTCTTCTTCAGGGGCAACATAACCGTAGTGAACAGGATCTGCACCGGCCTCCTTTAAGGCCGCGGCCACCCCATTGATGATCCCCTTACTGGTCAGTGTCGCACCGGCAATCACGTCCACATCCAGGGATTGAGCTTCTATAATACGCTGGGGTATTTTCTCCATGGCGATGCCGCCAACATCCTCGGTTTCCGTATTTTCGCCTATGGTAATCTTTGTGATTTTTCCTTCCTGATCCACTTCCGTGGTCACTTCAAGATCTCCGTGATAACCGGCTGCTTTTGCCGTGTAAGTCCCGGCTGCAACTGCTTTTTCAGCCGGTGGGTTTTCCGCCGGTTGGTTGGCGGCTGATGAATTGCAGCCCCCCAAGAGTATGATCATGACCATGACCAATAAGGCAACTATTCTTTGGCTATAGCGTTTCTCCATTGTTCTTCACCTTTCTTCCTGACTTTTTCCTGACCGGAGTCTGAGCATCTGTCCTGGTTTTTTTATGTCTTCTCTTTAATTTTGGGCAAAGAAAATAAATCACCCTCCCCTCCGGAAAATGAATTGTAGTTTTATTAACAGGCAGGTCTCCTGGCTCGCGCCTTTATTTATCGCCTTCCCAGTCTTCGCCAGTGGCATGAAGATAAATAAATCTTTAACGGCGCTTACAGTAACGGGGGTTGCTCAGGATTTGCACCTGATTCCCTTTTCATTACTTGCGTAAACCTGTCAATAGTTTCTTATTCAGCTTTAAACAACAAGCTCTATCCCTATGTCATTAAAACAAGTTTCGTTCAATCGGCCACAGCGGCCGGGTCAATATAAGGCTTAATATCGAGTACGGGGGTATTATCCAGCATATCCACTCCCTCAAAAAACAGACGGTTGCCCTCTCTTTTCACAAACCGGACTGTGGACAGACCGATGCCGTTGGGCCGGTTGGGGGATCGTGTGGAAAACACACCCATAACCTGATTGTTTCTGCGGGAAAGGGTCATCAGCTTATATCCCTCGGATTTATGAAAGTAAAACAAAATGACCCCATACTCTCCTTCTTGGATATCGGCAATACCTTCCTGGTATTCTTCGAGAATTTCAATAACAGCCGTCGTTTCTCCCGAAAGAGTGCTTTGCCTGGGGGCTTCGCCTTTTTCCTTATAAGGAGACTTGATATAGCCGATCGGTTTCATTAAGATCTCCACTGACTTCTCCTCCTTAGGCCACTTTTATCTATGCCTGCGTTCATAATCGGCGATATTATCCAGCATTTTATACAAAATCCGCCTGGCGGTTTCCCGCTCATCCTCCGTAAAATCTTTGGCCAGAATCCGGTTTAATCCTTTAAACACTTCATGAAATTCTTGTTCAAAGTCCCTTGCTTTGGCTGTGACATAAACAATTTTCTTACGCCCGTCTTTAGGGTCTTCTTCTCTGTATACATAACCCTCTTCTTCAAGCTTTTTCAAGGCTCTCGCTGTGTTGGCCTTATCGATATTGAGTAGTTCGCTTAACTCTTCCTGAGTTATACCATCGTAATTAAACAGCAATTGGGTCAAAAATGCCCATTGTCCCTGTCCGATGTTATAGTCTTTGACATTTCTGCCGATATAGGTCTGGCTATAACGATCGATGGCTGAAATCGCTTTGATCAGTGATTTTCTTTTGTCTATACGTTCGTTCATGCTCTTTCCTTTTAGTTATGTCGGCAGCGTTCAGGATTAATTCGTTGCTATCGCAACCAATTAATCCTAAAAACCCCTATTATTTTGTTGTTTTTCAACACAAGTTATTAATATGCTATACTATTCAATAAAATCTGTCAACTACTCTATTGATAACTTTCTCTTATGGCGACAAGGTTTAACAATCCTGTATGATGCCTAATTTCTTAACGCTAAGCATTAATACAAGATAGGATTTAACCAGATAAGTCCAAGATAGGACAGAGGAAATCTGAACACAACAAATAGCAACACAGAGAAAACACCTGTCAGCACATATTTTTCATTGTCTCTATAATTTTGGAATAGAGGATTTAGGGCACTATAAATGCCGCAAAATACTAAAAGATACAGAAGGCACGCCATCAGATAAGCTGGAAAAGGCACATTATAACCCTCTTCAGGACCCATTATTTTCATTTCAAACTTAAGTGCTATAATGCTGAGAAAAAAGCTTATTATTAAAAGCAGGACACTTAACACTAATCTTTTCACTTTTAGTCCCCCTCCTCTCTTGGGTGACTTTAGAAAACATCGGCTCCGCCGCCGATAGACCGCAGGCCTATTCCCATCATATTGGCCCATATAGAGCTGCCCTAACTACTTTAGTTATTTGATAACTCACAATACATATCATCAATATCATGCTACTACTTAACCATATATGTCATTGAACCCTATTTTACCCTATAGGAGATCCTTGCCGCCAGCCGCCCTACCGTTCTCATGGGAATAATTCGCGCCAGCACCGATGTAAGCCCACCGAATTTACGGTATAAAATGTTAAATAAAAAAAAGGATTTGCGCTGGGCCTTATGTTCCGGCCTGCGGCGCCATATATTGGGAAAGGAATAAAACTCCCGGTAGATCCATAGATAGCCCTTATATAATTCCTCTGCCGTCATTCCCTTGGGCTGAAAGACCACATGAGCTGTATTGTACCTGGACAGTTCATGATCGAGGATGCGGCCTTCCTCTTTCATCCGGCCATGCAATTCTGTGCCGGGATAGGGAGTGAGAATATGGGAGGTCAGGGTTTCAATTTTGTTCTTGACCAGCCAGTCCAGTGTTCTCTGAAAAACATCCGGTTCATCCCCATCCAGACCGAATACCATGCTGGCATTGATCATAATGCCCCGGCTGTGTATTGCTGTGACAATCCTTTCATACTTCTCAAACTGATTATCCTTATTTACGCCATGCAATGAGGAATTATTGATCGATTCAAAACCGATAAAAAGGCTTTGGCAGCCCGTTTCTGCCATCAAATCCAGGACATCGGGATAGTCGGCGATTTTCGTGGTGACAGCGGCGCTCCATTTTAACTCCCTGCCCCGCAGATGATTAAGCAATTCACGAGTGTAGGCAGGCACACCGATGAAATTATCGTCAATAAACAGGATATGCCGGGTTCCCAGGCCTTCGATATCTCTGAGCACATCCGTAACGGGGCGGCGGATATACATCCTGTTCCGGCAGCTGTTGTAGCAGAAGCCACAGCGGTTGGGGCAGCCGCGGCTTGTGGTCATGATATTGGTATAGAGGTAGCGGTTTTTATCGATTCGGTGATAAGCCGGAGAAGCAATCTCCTCCCCCCGGAAATCCGTCATATCATGATAGACCTGCTGTAATCGGCTTTCTTCCGCATCTTCGATCATCCGTTCCCATACCCGCTCGGCAGCGCCGATACAAATGGCGTCGAAATATCCCCGGCATTCATCCGGACTGCTGGTAACATGAATTCCCCCGGCTACAACGGGTATCCCCAAACGGTGGAATTCTTCGGCAATCTCTACGGCTCTGGGCATGACATCCAAGGTAATGGTGATACCAACCAGCTCTGCGCCGCAAGCATAATCTATTTTCTCCACATTCTCATTCACCATGATCACCTCGTGACCCTCAGGTGTGAGACCCATCAAAGTAAGCAGTGACAAGGGAGGAGACATACGGGTCTTCAGATCCGTATCCATAGGCCTTTTATTCATTTTAGGCTGGATCAGTGCAATTTTCATAATCTCTTATCTCCACTGCTAGCTTCTAGCTTCTAATTTCTATCTCCATCTGCATATCAGCACATAAACCAAATCCGCCAGTACTACCGTCACCCAGTGTATAACGATGAACAGCGTAAACTTTTCTACAATACCGTTAGGTTCACTTAAAACCAGCAAATAGAATATGGCAATAGCAGCAAGGGTAAGAATCGTCGCTACCGCCAAGCACTTGATCAGGACGTCTGTGTGATACTCATCATAAGGATGCCTGCGCGTCAAAAGCATCAACACAACCAAAATGGATAGGGCTATCAAGACGTAGGCGATGTAAGCATGATATCCGGAAGCCAGAAAATAGCTCCAACCGGTCCAAAAGGAACTTTTGCCGTCCGACCGGCTGTAGTACAAAAGATTAACAAACTCAACATGACCGGCAGTTACGATAAAGATTAGACTGTAAAAGGCTGTAAAGAGGCTTAGACCGATAGCATTGGTGGCCGGATTCTTAAGCAGTTGCTTCATTTTCTATCCTCCTCAATGAAAAGAAAGAGCTCCTCAATGGACACCTTAAAAAGTTTGGCCAGATCATAAGCAAGCCATAGGGAAGGATTAAATTTACCTGTCTCTATGGCATTGATGGCCTGACGTGAAACTCCCACTTTTTCTCCCAGCTCTTTTTGGGTAAGTCCCCATTCCTCGCGCAATATCCTTACTTTATTGTGCATGGCATTGTCTCCCCCTATGATGTAAGGTACACCTTATACAAAACATAACAGAGTCTTCCCGGGATGTCAAGTGTACCTGACATTTCCCTTTTTTACGAACTTTATTGCCTTCAAAATCTTAGCAATTTGACAATCATATTCTTGAAGTGCTATAATAACCTGCAAATTTAGAGAATAAAGGGGACATAATAATCTATGTATTCCGTCCGTTTAAGGTAAACAGGCAATAAAAAAGCAGTAAATCCTTCCACATTGTGGGCTTTTTTGTTGTGTTTATCTTTGCGGGCAAGGACATGGAAAACAGGCGGGGTATAGCCATTTCAGGCTATCCTTGTTGTTGTTTGTCTTTTTTCGTTGATATGCAGATCGAAAGCCCATCTAGAGGCTGGCGATCTGCATTTTTTATTGCCATATCAAACTATGAACTATGCAATAAAAAACGGGAGGAGCCAACTATGGAACTGTTATTAAAAGCAACTGATATTTATGTGGAATATAAAGGCCGCGAAATATTGAGCATCAATGAATTGGAATTATATAATTACGACCGTATTGGATTGGTGGGCAGCAACGGAGCAGGAAAAAGCACTCTCCTCAAAGTGCTGCTTGGAGAATTAGCTTTGCCGGGATGCATAGTGAACGGAATAGGTAACTTTGCTTATATACCCCAATTGACAGAAGCCGCCTGGCAGGAATCTATAGACCATGCCCTGCTGGGCAAACTTGGTGTCAGCGGGCTGGATACACAAACCATGAGCGGCGGTGAAGAAACCCGCCTGAAAGTTGCCCAGGCACTCTCCGGCCAAGTGCATGGCATTTTTGCCGATGAGCCTACCTCCCACCTCGACCGGGAGGGAATTGATTTTTTGATTGGCCAGCTCCAGTATTTCTCAGGCGCACTCCTGATCATCAGTCATGACCGCTACTTTCTCGATAAGGTTGTAAACAAAATTTGGGAGTTGAAGGACGGCAAAATCACTGAGTATTGGGGGAACTATTCCGACTATCTGGGCCAGAAGGAGGAAGAACGCCAACGCCAAACAGCCCAGTATGAACAGCATGTTATGGAACGGGCGCGCCTGGAGCGGGCTGCGGAAGAAAAACGGAAACAGGCGCAGAAAGTTGATCAAAAAACGAAAGGAGCCGCTAAAAGGGGGGCCACTGAAAGCGGAGGCCGTCTCGGGCATCAAAAGACGATAGGAAGCAAGCAAAAAACTCTCTACAAGGCGGCAAAGTCCATGGAACACCGTATTGAGTCCATGGGGGATATATCGGCTCCCGAGAAAGCCCGCACCGTTCGTTTCCGGCAAAGTCAGGCGCTGGCTCTGCACAATCCTTATCCGATTACAGGGACAGAGATCAACAAGATTTTTGACAACAAGGTGCTGTTTGAAAAAGCATCCTTTCAAATTCCTCTTGGCGCCAAAGTAGCCTTCACCGGGGGCAATGGAACAGGAAAAACAACCCTTTTTCAAATGATTTTGCATAGAGAAGCCGGTATAGCCATTTCTCCAAAAGCAGAAATCGGTTATTTTGCTCAAAACAGCTATAAATTCAATCGCGACCAAGGCGTCATGACCTTTATGGAAGACCATTGCGACTATGGGCAGTCGGAAATCCGCTCTGTACTGGCCTCTATGGGGTTTTCACCAAATGATATCAAAAAAAATCTGTCAGTGTTAAGCGGGGGAGAGCTCATCAAATTATTGCTGGCTAAAATGCTGCTGGGGCGCTACAATATTCTACTGATGGATGAGCCCAGCAATTTTCTGGATTTGCCCGGCATAGAGGCTTTGGAAATATTAATGAAAAGCTATGCAGGAACAATTCTGTTCATTTCCCATGATCAAAGACTATTGGAAAATGTGGCGGACAGAATCTATGCCATTAAAGATAAGCGACTTTGTTTAATCAAAGAATAGGTATTAGGTATGTAGATGAATACAAACAGGGCTGATGCAAAACGAAAACTATACGATTATAGTTCGTTGAGCCCCAGCCCCTTTCTATTCCCGCATCTTTACTTTTAGGCATTTTTTTGTTTATCCATATACATCAATTGATCTATCCTTTTCAGAAAGGCCATGGTTGACATGTCCGGTTCCTTTGTATAACAATCATAGCCGATGCTGAGGCGGAGTTCATAGGGAGTTATTTTTTCCAGATTAAACTGAGACACTTTTTCCTTAAGCCTCTGTACCATTGCCATAAGCTCCGCCCGGTCATCGATTTCCATGACGATAACAAACTCATCTCCACCGTATCTGGCGATAAAATCCGTTTTTCGGAAAGTTTTTCTAAGCATTTGAGCTGTATATTTTAAGGCCTGGTCGCCATTGTCATGCCCATAGGAATCATTGATGGTTTTAAAAGAATCGATATCAATCATGATACCGGCAATCAGATGATGACGCCTGTTTTTCATCTTCTCCTGAAGGTAATTGTCAAGATATCTCCGGTTATAAACACCTGTCAGATAATCCGTATTCAGCTGATCTTTTTGAATGTTGATAAAGATAATCAAGATAGACAAGGTTGAAGCTATCCAAATCATGACTGCTCCAGGAAACATGAACTGGATAATCCCGCCTACCATGGGGGGAATGGCAAAAAAGAGCAGGTAGGCATACTCCTTTCCAGCGATTTTTTTCCTGTTCCTAATTAAGAACGCGCTGGTGTAAATGATCATATAGAGGCATATTCCTAACAGAAGAAAGATGAAACGACCCCGGTGATAGACATTGTTCTCGTCAAAGATAAAGTAAATATTCGTAAAAACACTGGCAACGGATAAGACCAAGTTAATTAATACTGGAAGGAGTATGGGGAATAATACTTTGGTCAAACGCTCTTTGCTGCTGTGGATATAAAAATCCACATAATAGTACCAGATCATACAAATGACCGGATTTAAGGTATTATAGGCTACGATTGATGCTATACTCAGCGTTCTCGCCAGGCTGCCTGGCTTACCATCTAAAATCCAGAGCATCGAGTCCAAAAGCAAAAGAAGAATATTGGCGGAAATCAAAAGGAAAAAAAGCTTCTGATCCAGTGAATACTGACGGTCTGGGCGACGCATGTTCAAAAATATTACGCATAAGATGGTCATCGCAAAGAAATTTAATTCCACATAGTGTACTATCAGTGGCATCATTAAGGGGTCACTTCCTCAGAATTCTAAATCCTCTTATTATCCAGCGCCATGTCCGCAAAAAAGTGTACTGATATCTCTAATATCTTTATTTTACAAAATGGATCATAAAACCTTGTAACGGCCGTTTTTTTACATATTCCAGAACACAATCAGCTCCTAACCTATAAAACCGCCTGAACTGAATCATGCGAATCTATTAACTGGAATCCTGTCTTTCCCACTGCTCCTTCAGTTGTTGAATTAGCTATGGATTACTATATAAAACAGAAAAGCCCGGCATATAGCCAAGCTTTTCTATCGTTCGCATTCCAATTGAATCCGGTTTAAAGTTTTTATTTATTACTAGCTGCTAACCTGGGATTTAGTCTGCTGAATTTCATCATCCTTAGCCATAAGAGCAGGCTTATAATACCCTTTAGCCTGGGCCATCTGGAATAACTGATACTGGGATGCTTCATCGTTATTGCGGATTTGTTGAATGGTAGAACGCAGCTCGGGGTTCGCGCATTCGGAAATAGTGTTGGCATAGAAGGTCAGACTGCTCTTTACAGAGGAAAGGACATCGTTGACCATTACCTTTTCGTCTATCATTGCTTATCCTCCTTTAGTTTAAAAAGCTTAGCAATTGCTGTTTGGTTTTCATGGCACCTTGGGCACCATCCTGAAAAAACTGCTTAATTTCAGGATCGGTTGCTTGCTGGGCATAAGCCTGCAATTTTTGATGGGCAGTTTCATGAGCGCCAATCAAATGGCGCAGATTTTGCAGTTCAACTTGGTTTAATTGTGACATATTAACAACTCCTTTCAAGATATTTCCGTACTTAGTATTTCAGAATGCAGGCATAATATTCATCAATGACAAAATGAGCGGGTCCAACAGCGAAAATTTGATGGGAAAAGATAAATGGTCCGTGCCGAGCACGGACCATTTAATAGCTTATTGAAGTCTATAACCTTATGATTCCTTCGTATGAACCTTGACACCCCATTGGGCCAGCTGTTTTAAGATTGGCATCAGATCATCACAGACATCGGTGAGGGTGTATTCGACCCGCACCGGCATCTCCACATACTGCCGGCGGACGATCAGACCGTCCTCCTCCAGTTCCTTTAATGAACTGACCAGCATAGTATTCGTAATCCCGGCAATTTTACGCTTCAGCGTATTATACCGCGTCGTCCCGTCCTGATGGAGTGCGCATAATATGGGCAGCTTCCACTTCCCGCCGATAATCTTCAGTGCGCTTCCCAGTGGACAATACTCCATGCAAGGGCATTTGGTCGGGCATGAGACCACACACTTTACATCTCTCTCAGTCATATTTTCCGTACCTGCCTATAATTTTCTGCGTACTTGATTTTCATTTCTATTATACTAATATTGTACTAGGTAGCAATTTAAGAGTAAATAGCTATCTAGTACTTTACATAAGGAGAGGATAAAATGATGATCAACGACGAAGTCAAAGCTGTTATTGAGGGTTCCCCCTTTATCACCCTTGTCACGGTGAGCGCGGACGGAACGCCGCATCCGATCATCGCCGGCAAAGGTGAGGTCTCGGGAGATCAGGTGATCTTCGGCATTTATAAGATGGAGGTCACGCAAAAGAACCTCAAAGAAAACGATAAGGCGTGGCTTGTCGGTGCTACCAAAGATGGCGGCCCGAAAGGTTATCGCCTCTTCGGCACAGCCAAAGCCGTCGACAAACAGCTCATCTTCACGGCACAGACGGTGGAGGCAATGATATAATAGGCATTACCTGCCAGAAAAGAGGAGGATAACACTGATACCTTGTGTTATCCTCCTCTTTTCTTATATCGACTTTATTGCGGCTACTTCATTTATGTTGGGGAAGCAGCCTACGGGCGAAAACCTGATTCCTATAATTTTGATTTCTTGCGTAATTTCAGGGTGATCTTTCGTTGCTCCGCCATTGCCTGCAATAAACAAACTGCGGATGCAGCTCTTTCCTTCAGCGGTGCATCTGATTGAATTTCAGATGTAAGTTGCTCTAATATGTGTTTTATATCGTCTGTTTCCAAAAGGTTGACAGCAAGACAAAATAAGCTCTTCCGTCGTCCATCATCATAGTTGGCCAGCAACTGTTCCAACATACCAACCTTTTCGTTCAATTCCTGTCTATAGGCGTCAATCCCCCAACGTTTCGCTTTCTCCAGGTCTCTGAACTGATGCAGGTGAGTGATGAAGGAATCCGATTGGTCAGCGCCATCATATTTTGAGCAGGGAAATTCATCACACTGATAACAGTAGGCAAATCCTTTGCGCTGACTACAAGATAGCACTCCGCACTTAGGGTGTCTGGCAAGAAAATCTTTTCCGGCACAACCGGGACATTGTGATGCTCCATTCATTTGATAACGTGGGCACAGCCCGCAATTTAATCCGCAAGCTGAGAACAATGGATATTCTCTTTGTTTATATTCCATATTTAACTCCCCTAATTCTCTTAATTGTTATGTGGATCATTGTTTTACAAGTGAAATATATTATAATTGCCTATAGACCTTGCTGAGGGTGAAATGCACCCTATAAATTTGAGTCAGGATTGATTACGATCGGAATAATCAATCTATACTTCAGACGAGACAAAACATAGCACAAAAAGTCGGACCTAACTCCATGAAAATTGATAGGATATGCCTACAGATAGGGGGTAGTCATTTATGGGATGGATTGAAGGCATTAGTGACGCAATCAACTATATCGAAGACAATATCACCGAAGAACTGAACATGGAAAATATTTCCAAACAAGCATTTGTGTCCTCGTTTTATTTCCAAAAGGGCTTTGCCATGCTTTGCGGTTTTACGGTCGGAGAGTATATCCGGCAGCGCAGGCTCACCCTTGCCGGCAGTGAGCTTGTTTCTACTGATAGAAAAATTATTGATATTGCTTTGAAATATGGTTATGACTCACCAGATAGTTTCACAAAGGCTTTCCTTCGTTTCCACGGTGTCACACCTACTGCTGTTCGAAAAGACGGAGCAATGCTCAAATCTTTTGCTCCCCTAAAAATCAAATTTTCATTGGAAGGCGGTTTTATCATGGATTACAGAATTATTGAAAAAGAAGCGTTCACTGTCATGGGTGCAGCCAAGGTGTTTAAGTATGATACTGCGGGAACAGAGATTCCGAAGTTCTGGACAGAACATTATCAAACGGGAAAAGACAAGATAGTATGCGGAATGTATGGAGTATGTGTAGATGAGAGCATGGGTTCAGATGAGTTCGAATATCTGATTGCAGACAATTACACTACCTCCAGTGAAATTCCGGATGGATTTGTTACAAAGGTTATTCCGAAACACTCCTGGGCTGTTTTTGCCTGCAAAGGTGCTATGCCCACATCCCTGCAAAATACGAACCAAAAAATCTTCTCCGAATGGCTGCCTAACTGCAAGGATTATGAAATTGCAGCGGGTTACAATATTGAAATGTACACCAATGTAGCGGATTATCCTAAAGGGAATCAGGATGAAAACTACTACAGCGAAATATGGATTCCTGTTCAGAAAAAATAAGCGTTAAGATGGAACCAGGCAATTCTCTCCAGAGGATGCATGGTTCCTCTTTTTTGTTAATCAACTGTTTCATTTTCTTCGGAACACTATAAGGCTGCTGCGGCTCAAGAGCTGCTCCCATGATGCGAACCGGAATACGACGATATAGGCCCTTATCTTCAGGCCGATCCATTAGTACAAGAGAATGTACCTCTTTTATAGTCCTTTCTTCTAAAGGAACTTTATTGCTTACAAGCTGTTGTACATATACAAAAGCATCTCGATGCCCCACGGCTTCCAAATGGTCTTTCAACGGTTTCTGGTCAATGGTAATGCCCTCTAAGACCAAAGCTGTCTCCTGGAGCGTAAGGGTATTACCCTCAATCGCATTTGAGTTATAAGTGAACTCAATCATAAATTCATCGCGTAAACGGGCCGTTTCACCCGCAGTTTTCTGCCGTCTATGGGCTTTTCAGCATCTGCAGGAATCAAATAGGAACGGCCTTTTTTTATAACACCATTAATCCGTTCCTGTTCACACAAGATCCGCACACGCCGATCAGTAAGCCCCCATTTTTCAACGGCTTCCTTGACTTTCATGTATTCCATACCAATAAACCTCATCAATATTCCATGTTTTTCCAACAAATTGTAGCATATTATCGGAATAATATACAAGATATTTTTATAAAATTATGAGACCAATTATTCCTTTTAATGAGAAAGTGGGATTCGCTCCGCTCGGATTCCCTCACTATCACGCCGGGTCGGGAAAATGCTTCCTAAGGGCGCATTTTTTATCTCCCTCAGGCTGCGCCGGAACATGTTTCCAAAGGTCACATGTTCTGTTCGAATCCCACCTCCACATTAATTTTTATTCCAATTAAAAATCCGCATTAACTTACTAATGCGGATCTCATTTACAATGGCGGAGGAGGTGGGATTCGAACCCACGGACGGTTGCCCGTCAACTGATTTCGAGTCAGCCCCGTTATGACCACTTCGATACTCCTCCACACTATAAAGCTTAAATGACAATCACTACTCTATTCTCACTTAAGCAAATTAAACTTTACCTTAGCTTCCGAAAAAAATCCTTCAGAATCTGGGCACACTCTTCTTCCAATATCCCCGCCACAACCTCCACACGGTGATTCCAGCGGTTCACATCCAGTACATTGGTCACGGAACCTACTGCTCCGCCTTTAAGATCAGCCGCTCCAAAAACAAGGGTTTTTAAGCGGGCCTGAACCAAACTACCGGCACACATCGGGCAAGGTTCCAGAGTCACATAGAGAGTGGCTTCAGAAAGACGCCAAATTCCCAAGGCTTGAGTTGCCCGCTGCACAGCCAAAACTTCAGCATGGGCTGTAGGGTCCTGCCTCAGCTCTTTTTCATTATGAGCTCTGGCAATGATTTCTCCCTTATGCACCACCACTGCCCCGATGGGAACTTCTCCCTGGGCAAAGGCAATTTCAGCTTCTTCAAGAGCTAAGCGCATATAGTCCTGATGATTCATAATACCTCTGTTTGATGGTGGCCCCGGGAGGACTCGAACCCCCGCAAGACAGGGTTTAGGAAACCCCCGCTCTATCCACCTGAGCTACGAGGCCAAATTTGGTTTACTCAACCACATTACTATTGTAAAAAAGTCCGTAACTCGCGTATCGAACTACGAACTTCAGATCTCCATAATGGCGGAGGGGGTGGGATTCGAACCCACGGCCCCTTGCGGAGTCACCGGTTTTCAAGACCGGCTCCTTAAACCACTCGGACACCCCTCCGTGACGTGACGAAATTTAGTATAGCATAAAATTTTTCCTCTGTAAATGTTCAAGATCCATCTAATTTAGGGAATCGAGAAAGCACTCAGAATGATTCTTAACTACCCAATGTACTCCACGCCCATATACGGCTGGAGTGCTTTAGGAACTCTCACTCTGCCGTCAGCTTCCTGATAATTTTCAAGAATGGCGGAAACCGTACGGCCAATGGCTAAACCACTGCCATTGAGAGTATGGAGAAATTCAGGCTTGGCTTTCGGTGCCCGGCGGAAACGGATATTGGCCCGGCGGGCCTGGAAATCTTCAAAATTGCTGCAGGAAGAAATCTCCCGGTAGGTATTAAAGCTGGGCAGCCATACTTCCAGATCGTAAGTCTTGGCTGAAGTAAAGCCCAGATCCCCCGTGGATAAAGCCATCACCCGATAGGGAAGCTCAAGCTCCTGGAGAATACTCTCCGCATCCCGGGTTAAGGACTCCAGCTCCTCATAGGAATTTTCAGGAAAGGCAAACTTCACCAGTTCCACTTTATTAAATTGATGCTGCCGGATGAGCCCCCGGGTATCCCGGCCTGCCGAACCTGCTTCCGCACGGAAACAAGCACTATAGGCACAGTGATGAATCGGCAATTGCTCGGCTTCCAGGATTTCTTCCCGATACATATTCGTGACCGGAACTTCGGCAGTAGGGATTAAGAAATAATCGGTTCCCGCCACCTTAAAAGCATCTTCTTCAAACTTAGGAAGCTGCCCGGTACCAATCATAGAATTACGATGAACCATATAAGGAGGCAGAACTTCCACATATCCTTTAGCGCTATGCCGGTCCAGCATGAAGCTGATCAGGGCTCTTTCCAGCTTGGCCCCTAAACCTTTATAAAAAGTAAAGCGAGCTCCTGTAACCTTCCCTGCCCGGGCAAAATCCAGGATATCCAGCTTTTCGCCGATCTCATAATGAGCTAAAGGCTCAAAATCAAAGGAGCGGGGAGTTCCCCAGGTGCGAACCTCAACATTGGCCTCTTCATCAGCTCCTACTGGAACTGATTCATGAGGAATATTAGGAATCTCATAAAGCACAGCTTCCATGCTCTGCTCAATCTCACCTAATTTATCTTCGAGATTCTTAACTTTTTGTCCCACTTCCCGCATCTCTAAAATAAGCTGCTCCGCATCTTCCCCATGTTTTTTCCGGCGCCCTACCTCTTCAGAGACCGTGTTTCGCTGGGCTTTTAATGATTCCACTTCAAAAAGAAGCTTGCGGCGCTCTTCTTCTTGTTCCAGAAAAGCATCCAAACTGACATTGGAATTTCTTTTTTTAAGGGCTTCCTTGACTACTTCGGGGTTCGTGCGTACAAATTTGAGATCTAGCATCTGAAATCCTCCATATCTGACCACTTCCATTTAGATTTGTCCATTGACGATATCCAGAAAATAACGATAAATGCGGTCATCCTCTGTTTGTTCAGGATGAAAAGCACCAGCCAGCATATTGCCTTGTCGTACAAAGACTATTTTACCATTATATTCTGCTAAAATCCCTACATTAGGGGCAATTTCCTGAATATAAGGGGCATCATTGAAGATCGCCTTCAGCGGCGTGAGTCCTAAAGCCGGAATGGATAGATAAGCCTCCGTCCTTCCCGCCATAGGTTCCTTGGTGACCGTCAAATCCATCAGCCCCAGCCGGTCATTTCCCTGTCCGGGAGATTCTTTGCTCAATAAGACTATTCCGGCCCCTAGTCCGAAGATAGGAAAATCCGCCCTGGCCAATTCCTTAATCCTATCTCCCAGACCAGGCTGCCCAAGATTGTTCGCCTTATTGCCTGTGCCTGTGCCTGTCATGATTAAACCCTGAATATCGATTAAATCTTCCCTTTGCTGAACCCTGATCACTTCACACCCCAACTGCCTCAAAAACCGGCAAGGATCATGATCGGTTCCCTCCAGAGATAATACTCCGATCCTCTCATTCATGGATAATCAGCCCCATTCTGCTCGTACTCTTTACCATAGGCGGTACAGAGTACTGACTCTCTGCACAGTGAGACGGTCCCTATTTAAAAACACTGGCCTTATATTATATTGAGATTATTCCTCAGATTCTATTTCTACTAATTCTAAATCTGATTCCTCAGCATCTTCTTTATTGTCAACGACGGCAATGGCCACCACTTTGCTTTCACCGATTCTCATGGCCATAACTCCCTGGGCTGAACGGCCTTGTTTGGAAATGCCGGACACTTCCTGGCGGATAATAATTCCGTCTTCAGTGATGATCATCATATCGTTTTCAGGTCTCATCACCTTCAGCCCCACCAGTTTACCTGTTTTAGCATTGAGCTTGGTGGCAATGATGCCCTTGCCGCCCCGTCCTTGCACTCTATACTCGGAGAGACTGGTCCGCTTGGAGAAGCCCAGCTCGGTCATGGATAGTATTTCCGCTTCTTCCTCATAGATTACATCCATACTCACCACAAGATCCTCTTTTTCCAAAGAAATCCCTTTGACTCCATGAGCGGTTCTGCCCATTTGACGTACATCAGACTCCAGGAAGCGAATACATAAACCATTTTTAGTCGCTATGATGATATGCTCATCAGGCTTGGTTAAACGGACGTCAATCAGTTCATCATCACCGCTTAAGCTGATAGCAATCAAGCCATCCTTGCGGGGTGAGTCATACTCCTTGAGCAGGGTCTTCTTGACAATCCCCTTCCTGGTAGCCATAAAGAGATGAAAATCCTCATTATACTTTCTGATGGACAAAACGGCGGTGATCTTTTCTTCACTGGGATTGATACTCAGGAGATTGACAAGTGCCGTTCCTTTTCCTGTCCGGCCTGCTTCGGGAATTTCATGAGCCTTTAAGCGATACACCTTGCCCCGGGTGGTAAAGAAGAGAATATATTGATGGGTGGAGGTGGTAAAGATCTTCTCCACGAAATCCTCTTCCCGGGTGGCCATGCCATGAACTCCTTTACCCCCGCGCCGCTGGCTTTTGTAGGTATTCAGAGGCATTCTCTTGATATACCCCCTGTGGGACATGGTGATGACCACTTCTTCATCATCGATTAGATCCTCGATGTTCATATGGGTGGCATCAAAGGAAATTTCCGTGCGCCGTTCATCGCCGAATTTTTCTTTGACCTCTTGCAGTTCCTGCTTAATAATATTGAGCACCATTTGCTCTGAATTGAGAACTGCTTTTAAATAAGCAATGGTCTCCTGAATTTTTTGATACTGCTCTTCGATCTTCTCACGTTCCAAGCCGGTCAGCCGCTTCAGGCGCATATCCACAATGGCCTGAGACTGCTTATCGCTCAGTCCGAAACGGGACATTAAGTTATCCTTGGCGCTCTGCTCATCAGCGGAAGTCCGGATAATACTGATCACTTCATCGATATAATCCAGGGCTATTCTCAAGCCCTCTAAAATATGGGCTTCAGCTTCGGCTTTATTCAGCTCAAAGCGGGTTCTGCGCACAATCACATCTTTTTGGTGTTCAATAAAGTAATGAATGATTTGTTTAAGATTGAGAACTTTAGGCTGACCGTCCACTAAGGCTAAAATATTAACCCCGAAGCTTTCTTCCATCTGAGTATGCTTATAGAGCTGATTGAGAAGGACCTGAGGATTGACGTCCCGGCGCAGTTCCATGACAATCCGCATCCCGGTCCGGTCCGATTCATCCCGGAGATCCGTAATGCCTTCGATCCTTTTCTCCCGAACCAATTCAGCAATTTTTTCAACCAAGCGGGCCTTATTCACCATATAAGGAATCTCGGTCACGATAATCCGCATTTTGCCGGATTTCTCCATCTCCTCAACATGGGCTTTGGCACGGGTCCTAAAGCTGCCTTTACCGGTCCGGTAAGCCGAGATAATCCCTTCCGTTCCCATAATGGAGGCGCCGGTAGGAAAATCAGGTCCCTTGATATAGTTCATCAGTTCTTTGATCTCGATCTCGGGATTATCGATCTGAGCAATCGTTCCTTCAATCACTTCGGTGAGATTATGGGGAGGGATATTGGTAGCCATCCCCACCGCAATGCCCGCCGAACCGTTGACCAAGAGATTGGGGAATTTGGCCGGCATCACCTTGGGCTCTTGTTCCCGCTCATCATAGTTGGGCTGAAAATCCACGGTATCCTTATCGATATCGGCCAGCATATATTGAGTGATTTTAGCCATTCTTGCTTCCGTATAACGCATGGCCGCAGCTGAGTCACCGTCAACCGAGCCAAAGTTGCCATGTCCGTCGATCAAGGGATAACGGGTGGAAAAATCCTGAGCCAAGCGAACCACCGCATCATAGATGGAGGAATCCCCATGGGGGTGGAATTTCCCCATGCAATCCCCTACCAGACGGGCGGATTTGCTGTAAGGCTTATTAGGAGTCATCCCCAATTCATGCAAGGTGTAGATAATGCGGCGATGAACCGGTTTTAAACCATCCCGTACATCCGGCAAAGCCCGGCTGACGATAACACTCATGGAATAATCGATAAAGGATTTTTTTAGTTCCTCCGATATTTCGATAGGGAGAATCTTTCCTCCCTGAATTTCAGTCGACATGTGCTATCCTCCCTTAGACGTCCAGATTACGGACATATTGTGCATTATCCTGGATGAATTCACGCCTTGGTTCCACCACATCACCCATGAGAATGGTAAAGAGCTCGTCCGCTTTAATGGCATCTTCCATGGTCACCTGCAGAATAGTTCTTTTGGCCGGATCCATAGTGGTTTCCCAAAGCTGTTCCGCATTCATTTCCCCTAAACCTTTGTAGCGCTGAATTTCCACCCGATCGCGGCCGATCTCATCCTGCAGCTTGGCTAACTCTTCATTGCTGTAGACATAATGGATATCCTTCCCCTTCTTCACTTTAAACAGAGGGGGCTGGGCAATATAGACATAATTGTTCTCAAGCAAAGGCTTCATATAGCGGAAGAAGAAGGTCAGGAGCAAAATCCGGATATGAGCACCATCCACATCGGCATCGGTCATGATCACTAATTTATGATAGCGGGCTTTTTCAATATCAAAATCCTCGGAAATCCCCGTACCCATGGCTGTGATCATGGCTCTGATCTCAGCATTGCCTAAAATCCGATCCAAACGGGCTTTTTCCACATTGAGAATTTTGCCGCGCAGGGGCAGAATAGCCTGAAAACGACGATCCCGGCCTTGCTTGGCCGAACCTCCCGCACTGTCACCCTCCACGATATACATCTCACAAAGCTCTGCTTCTTTCCAGGAGCAATCGGCTAATTTCCCCGGCAAAGCGCTGACTTCCAGAGCGCTTTTGCGCCGGGTTAATTCCCTGGCTTTGCGGGCTGCTTCCCGGGCCCGGGAAGCCTGAATGGATTTTTCAATGACTTTCTTGCCTATGGCGGGGTTTTCCTCAAAAAACGCCGATAAGCCTTCTCCGGTGATGGAATCCACAATCGAACGAATTTCCGAATTCCCCAACTTGGTCTTGGTTTGACCTTCGAACTGGGGTTCAGGAACTTTTACCGAGATCACGGCGGTCAAACCTTCCCGGATATCTTCTCCCGATAGGTTGGCTTCGTTGGCTTTCAGGATATTGTTTTTCCGGGCATAATCATTGGCCACCCGGGTCAGAGCCGCTTTAAAGCCGGATTCGTGGGTGCCCCCTTCATGGGTATGAATATTATTGGCATAAGAAAAAAGATTTTCCACATAGCCGTCATTATATTGCATGGATACTTCAACCTGGACCCCATCCTTTTCTGCTTCAAAGTAAATGGGTTCAGGATGAAGAGATTCTTTGGAACGGTTGATATACTTGACAAAATCGTAGATGCCGCCGGTATGATAGTAAACTTCTTTCTTGTCTTCTCTGGCATCGATCAAGGTAATCGATACCTTTTTATTCAAGAAAGAAAGTTCACGAAGACGGTGAGCTAAAGTATCAAAGAGGAACACGGTATCCTCGAAAATTTCCGGATCGGGAGAAAAGGTAATGGTGGTTCCGGTCTGATTGGGATCCACCTGACCAATCACCGCCAGTTCTGTCTTGGTTTTACCCCGCATAAACTCCTGATGATAAATATTCCCGTCTTTCCTGACCTCCACATGGAGCCAGGTGGATAAAGCATTGACCACGCTCATCCCCACGCCGTGGAGTCCCCCGGATACTTTATAAGCGCTGCCGCTGAATTTTCCTCCGGCATGGAGCACCGTTAAAGCCACCTCAACAGCCGGCTTGCCTAATTTAGGATGAATATCCACCGGAATCCCCCGGCCATTATCCACCACGGAGATGCTGTTATCTTTATGGATCGTGACTTCAATGGTATCGCAGTAACCGGCCAAAGCCTCGTCGATACTATTATCCACGATTTCATAGACCAAATGATGCAAACCGCGCAGACTTGTGGAACCGATATACATCCCCGGTCTTTTTCTGACCGCTTCTAAACCTTCAAGGACCTCAATCTGCCCTGCATTATAATCATTGGTTGGAATAGTCTCCTTGATTTCGGCTTTTTCTTGCAAAGCTGATCCCTCCCAAATTCCCTCTACTTATACAGCTAACCTTTTAATTATACGACCTTTCAATCCTTTATTCAAATAAAGGATTTATCCCAGGCTAACACAATCAAAGAAACCTCACTGCAGACTTAGAGAGGTTTCTTCTTGATCCTGCCTATTCTTCACCGATGATCGCGGAGCTGGATCGCTTTAATAAGGTGCTTGATGAGATAGGGGAAAAATAGTTGCCGTCGCTGGCAATAATTAAAGATTTTTCTTTACCTTTTTCGGATATATAATTTATTTTTTGTTTTTCTTTAATTTTATTTAAAAAATTCTCTGAAGTTGAATTTCTCATCGCCGTCTCCAAATCCAGAATAGCAATGATCTTTTCCTGATTAATCAAGATATCGCCGCCTAAATGTAAAAACATGAATTATTCAATCCTCCCAATCTGCCCTTTTTCTACTTTGAGCAATAAGGATGCCCTTTGCGTCAGGGTTTCCGCACTGGTCATGGTCATAATGGTTTGCTGCAAGGATTTTGTATAGTCTAATAGATAGTCTCTCCTGAATCGATCCAATTCAGACAATACATCATCCAGTAAAAGCAAGGGATAGTCGCCTTTTTCCTGGCGGATCACTTCCAGTTCCGCTAATTTGGTGCTTAAAACAATCGAACGCTGCTGCCCTTGAGAGCCATAAAGGCGGGCCGAACGCTCATTGAGCTTAAAAAGAATGTCGTCCCGATGAGGTCCGATCAAAACCATCTTTCTTTCCATTTCCAAAGACATCTTTTCTGCCAGGAGCTTGGGAAATGCGGCCAAAGCTTCCTCCAGATTATTTTTTCCCAGGGCATGATAGTCCATGGTCAGCTCTTCTTTCCCCGAAGAAATCTGCCCATAGATTTCCTGGCCTTTTCGGGAAAGCAGACCGGTAAATTCCCAACGATTCCTGATAATTTCCGAGCCAATCCGGAGGATTTGTTCATTCCACAGTTCAATCTGAGCAATCTGACTTTTGCTCCCTCCCTGTCCCTGTTTCAGGAGGGCATTTTTTTGCTGAAGCACCTTGTTATAGGCATTAAGGAGCTGAATATGCTTGGAGTGGTGCTGAGCAATATGTAAATCTAAAAAGCGTCTCCGCTCAGCCGGCCCGCCTTTGACCATCACCAGATCGTCCGGTGAAAAAAAAACCACATTAATGGTCCCGACATATTCTGATAATTTTCGACAAGGAATTTGATTGATCTTAATAATTTTTCTTTTGTCCTGATAATGGCTTTCTAAACGCAGTTTGCGCCGCTGCACGATGAAATCGCCGTAGAGGTGGAATTCATTCTCTCCCCAGCGGGCCAGTTCCTGCTCCCGATGGACACGGTAAGACTTTCCAGTTAAAAGATAATAAATACCTTCCAGGATATTGGTCTTTCCTTGTCCATTTTCTCCTTGCAGGATGGTTAAACCTGGCCGAAAATCCACTTCCTGATCCTGATAATTTCGAAAAGACTTTAAATGCAGCCATTTTATTTCCATGGTGGTCAGCCGGCTTAAGACGTCCGCACAGGCAAAGCAAGATAGAGATAGTTGGGATCGTCGACGGGACGAATGATTCCCGGGCTGTAAGAACCCGACAATTCAAAAACGATCTCTTCAGAATCAATAATTTTAAGCACATCCAATAAAAATTTGGAGTTAAAAGCAATCTTGACGTCATTGCCCTCTTTTTTTACTTCCATCTGCTCGGATATCTTACCTAATTCCGAGGTCTGATCAATGGACAATCTCTCTGTATCCACTGAGAGTTTGATAATACTGGTATGGCTCCCATCCCGGGCCAGCAAAGAAGCTCTTTCCACAGAATCCTGGAAAAGCCGCGCTGATAATAAAACCTTCGTTTGGCAGGATTGGGGGATAACTTGTTTATAATTGGGGAATTGTCCTTCAATCAAACGGGAGAGGAGATGGACAGCTCCAAACTGAAAAACGATTTGGGCTTGATTAAAGCGGATGAATAAATTCTCATCCTCATCCCTGAGCAAGCGATAAATTTCCCCTAAGGTCTTGGCGGGAATAATACCCTGAAACTTGATCTGTTCAGGATTAGAAATTTCGGCAATCCGGTAAGCCAGACGATGGGTATCTGTAGCAATTAAACGTAAGCTTCCATCTTCGATCTGGAGCAGGCAGCCTGTAAAGACAGGACGGCTCTCTTCAGCAGAACAGGCAAAAATAGTCTGTTTAATCATGGTTTTAAAGATGGAGACAGGTAAGTTAAAGGTTTCCGCATCAAAGAGATCCGGTAATAAGGGAAATTCCTCCGGGTCATAGCCTCTGAGGGATAAATCCGATTCATTGTAATGAATGTTGATCACATCGTTTTGCAGCTCCAGTTCAATCAGAACGTCGGGCAGCTTGCGCACTAAATCAGAAAAAAGCCGGGAAGGAAGAACCACAACTCCCTCTTTTTCTACCTGAGCCGGAACGACGCAGCGGATCCCTATTTCTAAATCCGTGGCTTCGAAGATCAAGGATTGTCCTTCAGCTCTAATCATAATTCCTTGCAGAACAGGCAAGGTGTTTTTATTTGATACTGCTTTTTGGACAGTATTCACTCCCGTAATCAGGGAGTCCTTGGAGCAATAAATTTTCATGAAAGCAGCCTCCTCAAAAAACTTATCAACAGTGGAATATTTTGCGGGGAACAATAATAAGCTATTAATTTAGTCGTATTAGTACTATAGCTTGTCTCAATGTGGATAATGCAGCTTGTCCGGCAGATGAGCCGGGTTAGGAATGAGTAAAAACATGTGAATTAATCCTTGAATTTATCCACATGTTAACAAACTCGTTTTTATATAAAATCTATCCCAAAAGGATGAACACTTTATACACATAGATAACCCCAATTAGAGGGATTGGATCATTTGAATGATTTCATTAATTTTCCTATCCAGGAGAGGATCATTTTGGCGGCTCTCGGAGATTTTATCATAGGCATGGAGAACGGTGGTATGATCTCTTCCTCCAAACTCATCACCAATTCTGGGCAAAGAGTTGTCGGTAAGTTCTCTGGATAAATACATGGCGATTTGACGTGGAAAAGCCACAGCCCGGGTTCTCTTTTTGGCCTTAAACTCACCTAAAGACAAATGATAAAAATCGGCCACCGCTTGCTGAATCATTTCAATGGTTATTTCTTTAGGAGTGCTGACGGGAATAATATCCTTAAGAGCTTCGGCTGCCGTCTCAACGGTGATCGGATTGGAAGTCAAGGAGCCTACGGCCATGACCCGGATCAAAGCGCCTTCCAGCTCTCTGATATTGGAGTGAATTTTGTCCGCGATATAGACCATGACTTCGTTGGCCACCTGCAGGTTTTCCAGCTTGGCTTTTTTTCTCAGGATAGCGATGCGCGTCTCCAAATCCGGCGGTTGAATATCTGTGATCAATCCCCATTCAAAACGGGAACGCAAGCGATCTTCAAGGGTGGGGATTTCTTTGGGAGGACGGTCGGAGGAAATAATAATTTGCTTATTGGCATCATGGAGGGCGTTAAAGGTATGGAAGAATTCCTCCTGGGTACCTTCTTTACCGGCGAGAAATTGGATATCGTCAATCAACAAAATATCCACATTGCGGTAGTGATTGCGAAATTCAATGGGATTTTGATCACGGATGGATTCAATGAGTTCATTGGTAAATTTTTCACTGGAGACATAAAGGACCCTGGTGCTGGGGGAGCGTTGAATGACCGCATTGCCGATAGCGTGCATCAGGTGGGTCTTGCCTAAGCCGACACCGCCATAGATAAATAACGGATTATAGGCCAGGGCGGGGGACTCGGCCACAGCCAGGGCGGCGGCATGGGCAAAGCGGTTGCTGTTGCCGATGACAAAGGTGTCAAAGGTATACTTTGAATTGAGGGTTTTATTGTCCGCGGGTTCCGCTTTAGAATTAGAAGACGCTTTGTTTTGATTGTCTCCTGGTTGTGTTGTTTCATGGATTGAAGTGACAAGAAAGCGCAAATTCATGGATTGGCCAAGGATGGATTGAACTGTGGAGCGGATGATGGGGGCATACCGGCTCTCCAGCCAATCCTTGGCAAATTCATTAGGTACGCTGACGATCAGAGTGTCTCCTTCGATATCAAGGAGGTATGTGGAACTGAGCCAGGTTTCAAAACTTGGTTTAGAAAGTTCATTTTCCAGTTTTGATAGAGTTTCTTGCCAAAGTACTTGTAGAGAACGGGGTGGCATTCAGTGGACCTCCCTTTGTCTAATTATGTTGAAAATATGACAATAAAAAAGTTATACACAAACTTATACACATTTGTGGATAACTCAATAAA